>JANYFF010000230.1 GCA_025362825.1 Polaromonas sp.
CGCTACACCGTGTATTTGCCAGATGGTTATGAAAGTAACCGCCTGCGCTACCCAGTTCTCTTTTTGCTGCATGGCAATGCTGGCGATGAAAACGAATGGCTGGTCAAAGGGCAGCTTCAACCGACAGCGGATACGCTGATCAAATCTGGCCGCATGCAACCCACCATCATCGTGATGCCCGGTGGCGCCTCCACCTGGTGGGTCGACGGCAACAAGGACAAGGCTGAAACGGCGCTCATCAAAGAGTTGATTCCACACATTGACGCAACACTAAGAACCATTACCACGCGAGAAGGCCGCATGATTGCAGGGCTTTCGGCGGGCGGTTTTGGTACTGTCAACGCTGTTTTCAAGTATCCAGAAATGTTTATTTCTGCAGCAGCCATGAGCCCCGCCGTCTATGCGCCAACACCGCCAGCGCACTCGTCTGCAATGCGGGTTGCGCCGTTTCAAAAAGACGGCAAGTTCGATCAGGCGTCCTGGGATCGCCTGAACTACACCGCCAACTGGGAGCTGTACAAAAGCAAGAAAATAGTCGTGCCGATGTACATCAACAGCGGCGATCACGATACTTTTTCTATCGCGTACCACTCCGCCGGTCTGTTCCAGAAATTGTTCGAGTTTCAGCCCAAACAGGTTGAGTACCGCGTGATCGACGGTGACCATGAGTGGCCCGTTTGGCGCGACACCATCGGCGATGCCATGACCTATATGAGTGGTTTCGCCAGCCGGCCACAAATCGCAAAGCCGTAACGGGTTCCAGCAGACAACGTGACAACAGGCTGCAGCCATAAAACTCTCCTGCTGCAGTCATTCGCACAACAGCGGCCGCGCCCGGCTGATGTTGAACAGCCTTGGTGCAGAGCTACCGGCTGGCGGTAGCTGTTCCGGCAACCTGACGAAACAAGGCGCTGTGGCGCAGCCTAGAAGTAAAAGCGGAAAAACAAAAGCCCCAAATGAATCAATCATTTGGGGCTTTATTTGGCGGAAACGGAGAGATTCGAACTCTCGATGAGGCTCTACACCCCATACTCCCTTAGCAGGGGAGCACCTTCGGCCACTCGGTCACGTTTCCAATCCTTGAATTATCTCACGACTTTAGCTGTTTTTAAACAACCGGCTGGTCAAGATCAAAAGCCTTGTGCAAGGCACGCACGGCAAGTTCCATGTACTTCTCGTCGATCACGACCGAGGTTTTGATTTCGCTGGTGGAAATCATCTGAATATTGATTCCTTCCTCGCTCAGCACGCGAAACATCTTGCTGGCGATGCCGACGTGGCTGCGCATGCCGATGCCGACGATGCTGACCTTGCATATCTTGGCGTCACCGATAACTTCTTGCGCGCCCAAAGCTGGCAGCACTTTGGCCTGCAACAAGTCCATGGTTTTGGCAAAATCGTTGCGGTGCACGGTAAAGCTGAAGTCTGTCTTGCCTTCGCGGCTGATGTTCTGGATGATCACATCGACCTCGATGTTGGCATCGGCCACCGCACCCAGGATCTGGTAGGCGATGCCAGGGGTGTCGGGCACGCCGAGCACCGAGATTTTGGCTTCATCGCGGTTGAATGCGATGCCCGATACGATAGCTTGTTCCATGTTTTCGTCTTCCTCAAAACTGATCAAAGTGCCCGATTTGGCCTCGATGTTGATGTCAATGTCCCAGTCGGTGAAGCTGGACAGCACGCGCAGCGGCACCTTGTATTTGCCGGCAAACTCGACCGAACGGATCTGCAGCACCTTGGAACCCATGGAGGCCATTTCCAGCATCTCCTCGAAGCTCACGGTCTGTAGGCGACGTGCCTCGGGCACCACGCGCGGATCGGTGGTGTAGACGCCATCAACGTCGGTGTAAATCAGGCACTCGTGTGCTTTCAGCGCTGCCGCGACGGCCACCGCCGAGGTGTCTGAACCACCGCGGCCCAGCGTGGTCACGTTGCCGCCATCGTCAACACCCTGAAAGCCGGTGATGATGACGACCTTGCCAGCGTCCAGGTCGGCGCGCACTTTTTTGTCGTCAATCGACTCGATGCGGGCCTTGGTGTGGGCGCTGTTGGTCTTGATGGCGACCTGCCAACCGGCATAGCTGACCGAAGACATACCCTCCGCCTGCAAGGCAATGGCCAGCAAGGCACTCGATGCCTGCTCGCCGGTAGCAGCCAGCGCGTCGAGCTCGCGGCTGTGGGCGTCTGTTGGCTTGGCAGGCGCCAGCTCTTTGGCCAAGGCCAGCAGGCGGTTGGTTTCGCCACTCATGGCACTCGGGACGACGACCATCTGGTGGCCGGCCCGTGCCCACTTGGCAACACGTTTGGCGACGTTGCGGATGCGCTCAGTAGAGCCCATCGACGTGCCGCCGTATTTATGAACGATCAAGGCCATTACAGGGTATCAATCAGGAGTTGGTTGCAAACAATGCTTGCCAGTGTTAAGAGGGCCGCCCCCAGTCGAAAGAAGCAGGAGGGAAGGCGCCAGCCCGACGGCAAAGCCCTCAATTATAACCAGCGGCACTGAGCTGCCTCAGGCGGCCCGCGTGTAGTCCAGCAGGTCGCCAGCCCGCGTCACATGGCCGTTTCCGACCTTCAGGTGCAGCTGGTGGCCGCGGGTGGTGCAGGCGGCCAGTTGGGCCAGCAACTCGTCGAGTTGCGCTGCACTTGGGGTAGCACTGTGTGCCTGCAGCAGCCAGAGGCGCAGCAGATTGCCCTGGCGCAGCATGGACAGCTTTTGCAGGGCTTTGATAGCCGGCGGGTTGCCGACCACGACCATGTCCATCGCGGCCAGTTCGAGCAGCAGCGCCTGTCCCTGCGCTGCGTGGCGCGCACTGCGTGCAAAGGTTTCGCGAAACTGCGGGAAGGCCGCCTCCAGCGGTGGCAGCAGGCGTGCGCGGATGCGGTTGCGCGTGAACTGCTCATCGGCGTTGGTCGGGTCTTCCACCCACGAAACGCCCCGCCCCGCCAGCCAGGCCCGCAGGCTGGCGCCGGGTACAGCCAGCAGCGGACGGTAGTAGGTGATGCCGTCACGCTGCCAGCGCGCCGGCATGGCAGACAGGCCGGGCAGCCCCGCGCCGCGCGACAGCGCCAGCAGCATGGTTTCAACCTGGTCGTCGGCGTGCTGGGCAATTGCTATGTTTTCAATAGCAATAGGCGCCCATTTTTCGGCGGCTACAGCACTAAAAGCCTGGTATCGGGCCTTTCTGGCGGCATCCTCGGGGCTTTCGCCAGGTGCGTTGCGAGCATCGACCCTGTGGATGGCGAGCGGCACTTCAAAGCGCTCACAAAGCGCCGTGCAATGCTGCGCAAAATCGTCAGCCGCAACTTGCAGCCCATGGTGAATGTGAATCGCCCTAACCTGCCCTGGCCATTTTTCAGCGCAGGCGATTAGCAGCGCGGTTGAGTCAGCACCGCCGCTCAACCCCACGGCCAGCGGCAGTCCAGGTGAAAAAGCGGCCAGTGCTGCAGGCAGGTCTTGCGCAACCGCGCTACGCGCCACGGTGGCCCACCGCAAAATCATTCAGGCCGGTGCGGTCTTCACCGCGCAGCAACCACAGCGGCCGGGTGGCAAAGCTCACCTGCACGCCGGTCTGGCCTTCCGAAGGCCGCAAATTTCGGTCAAACAACGAGCTGCCTGGCATGTAACGCAGCGCGACGCCGGTACGGCGGATTCCGGAGGTGTTGGCCTCGGCACCGTGGATCATATAGATGTCATGCATAGACATCTGGCCAGGTTCAAGCTCGATGTCCACCGCGTCGTGGACGTCGAAACTGCCGTCAGCCATGCGTTGATTCAGCGTCAGGTCGGTGCGATCTTCGTGCAAATGCGGATGCAGCAGTTTTTCTGTATGCGAGCCCGGTATGACGCGCAGGCAGCCGTTTTCACGGGTGCTGGGCTCAAGCGCCACCCATACCGTGCAATTAGCCAGCGGCCTAATGGGCCAGTAGTGGCCGTCCTGGTGCCAAGGCGTCTCATAGCCTTCACTGGCGGGCTTGCAAAAGACGTGGCAACCCCACAAGACCACGTCAGGCCCAAGTACCTGGGCGACAAGGTCCACAATGTCGGGATTCATGGCCAGGTCAAAAAAGTCGCGGCTACCGCGCACCCCCTCGTCGTTCTGCCCCTCAATGTGCGCGCTGACGAGCTTTTCGGGCCGCACGCCGGGGTTGTTGCGAATCAGCGTATTCAGCGCGTCCTGCATGCGGTTAACCCAAGCTTTTTCTAACCTGAATTGTGGAATCACATAGCCGTCGCGCTGGTAGCGCTGGATTTCCTGGTCAGAAAGACAAGCCATGGTTGCACTCCTTTGTGGATGACAGTCAGCGTTATTTGGTTGCGTCAGCCTTTGTGTCGGTATAGCGGCCGTAACTTTGCAAACGCTCGTAGCGGCGGTCCAGCAGTTCTTTCACTTTCAAATCGCTGACCTGGCGGAAAGCGTCGTTAAGCGCGCGCTTTAAAAAAGCCGCCATCTGCTTGTGGTCGCGGTGCGCGCCGCCCACGGGTTCGTTGACGATCTTGTCAATCACCCCCAGCGCCTTGAGTCGGTGCGCGGTAATACCAAGCGCCTCTGCGGCGATTTGCGCCTTTTCAGAGGTTTTCCAGAGGATAGACGCGCAGCCCTCAGGGCTGATGACTGAATAAATCGAATACTGCAGCATCACGACCTGGTCTGCAACGGAGATCGCCAGCGCACCGCCGGAGCCGCCTTCGCCAATGATGGTCGTGATGATGGGCACCTCAAGCTGTGCCATCTCAAATATATTGCGGCCAATGGCTTCGGACTGTCCGCGCTCTTCGGCATCAATGCCCGGATAAGCGCCCGGTGTATCAACAAAGGTGAACACCGGCAGCTTGAATTTCTCGGCTGTTTTCATCAGGCGCAGCGCCTTGCGGTAACCCTCGGGCTTGGTCATGCCGAAGTTGCGCAGGCCGCGCTCTTTGGTGTCGCGCCCCTTCTGGTGGCCCAGCACCATGCAAGCCGTGCCGTTAAAACGAGCCAGCCCGCCCACGATAGACAGATCGTCTGAAAAATGCCGATCCCCATGCAGTTCGACAAAATCAGTGAAAATTTCGCGGATGTAGTCCAGTGTGTAGGGCCGTTCTGCGTGGCGGGCGATTTTGGTGATCTGCCAGGGCGTCAGGTCACTGTAGATGTCCTTGGTGAGCTGCTGGCTCTTTTTTGCAAGCTGGTCAATTTCCTCCGAAATATCAACTGCAGATTCGGTCTGCACATAACGCAGTTCTTCAATTTTTCCTTCGAGGTCCGCAATCGGTTGCTCGAAATCAAGAAAGGTCTTTTTAGCCATGCATTACTCCTGAAGGCTTTGTGCCATTTACGTGGTTTGCGCGCCCAGTACCGGCAACGGGTCCAGCGAACGCCAAATATACCAAGTTGCCACACTGCAGTATGG
>JANYFF010000279.1 GCA_025362825.1 Polaromonas sp.
CTCAGACTCCGGGCTGCACATTCAAAAACAGCGCCCGTCCGGTGCGAGGGAGACAGACATGCAGTTATCAAATAATCGATCTTTTCTGGGATTGCTCGGCCTCACCGCAGCCTTGGTTTTTACCGGTGTGCGCGCTGAAAACGGCGTGAGTGATAAAGAGATTGTGCTGGGCCAGTCGTTGGGGCTGACCGGACCCCTGGCGCAACTGGCGCCCGACATTGTCAATGGCGCCAAAGCGTATTTCGATGCCGTCAACGCCAGAGGTGGCATTTTCGGACGCCAGATCCGGCTGGTGACGCTGGATGACGGCTACAAGCCCGCAAACACCCTGAAGACCGCGCGGCAGTTGATCGAAGACGATAAAGTCTTCGCCTTGCTGAACCTGACCGGCACCGACAACGTTGTTGGCATCTTGCCGCTGCTGGAGAAAGAAAAACCGCCGGTGCCGCTGTTTGCGCCGTTCACCGGTGCTGACGTGGTGCGGGTGCCCATGCTGCCCCATGTATTTCACGTCCGCGCAGGTTATGCGGACGAAACCGAAAAACTGGTCCAGCACCTGACCACCGTGGGTGTGCAGCGCATTGGCGTGCTCTGGATCAACAACGGCTTTGGCAAGGAGGGACTCGCCGGTGTTGAGAAGGCAATGCTGAAGCGCGGGCTCAAGCTGTATGCGAATGCGGCTATACAGCCAGATGCCTCGGATGTGGACAAGGCCGTTGCCGCACTGTATGACACGCGGCCTGAAGTCATCATCATGATCACCACAGGTGTGCCGACAGTTGCTTTCATCAAGGCGTACAACAAGGCCCGCAAGGGCATGCGCTTTTATGCGCTGTCTGTGATGGGCACCCAGGCGACTTTGCGCGCACTGGGGTCTGACGGCGTTGGCGTGGTCGTGACCTCGGTCGTGCCCTTCCCGTGGAGCCAGAGCAACCCGGTTGCCAACGAGTACCGCAGCGCCATGAAGGCCGCGGGGTACGACAACCTGTCCTTCCTGGGCTTTGAAAGCTATATCAATGCCAAGGTTTTGGCCGAGGGGCTGAGAAGCGCCGGCAAGGACCTGACCCGGACCAAATTCGTCAATGCGCTGGAGCAGATGAAGCTGCTGAACCTTGGCGGTTTTCAGATTGGCTTTAGCAAGGCGTCGCACCAGGGTTCACGCTTTGTTGAACTGACCATTATTGCCCCCGGCGAGAAGTTTACCAAGTAAGCCGGCCACGCAAGCCCGCCACTTCGGCGACATGGGGCTTTCCCTGACGTTGTGCAAACCATTACGATAAAGAATCTGAAACCAATGCTTTCCAAGGAGTTTTCATGCTGGGATTAATGCAAAGTCAGCCGCTTCTGATTTCGGGCCTGATCGATTTTGCCGAGCGCCATCACGGCGATGCGGAAATCGTGTCACGGCGGGTAGAAGGCGATATACACCGCTATACGTACAAGGATTCCGCAACACGTGCGCGCAAGGTGGCGGGCGCACTTGACGGCCTGAAGCTCGGATTCGGCGACCGCGTTGCTACGCTCGCCTGGAACGGTTATCGCCACCTTGAGCTGTATTACGGGGTCAGCGGCTCTGGTCGTGTGCTTCACACCATCAATCCGCGTCTGCACCCGGACCAGATTACATGGATCGCCAACCACGCAGAAGACCAAGTGCTTTGCTTCGACCTGAGTTTCCTGCCGCTGGTGCAGGCGGTGCATGCCCGGTGCAGCACCATCAAGCACTACGTTGCAATGTGCGATGAAGATAAATTGCCGAAGGACTCGGGCGTTCCCCGTCTGATCAGCTATGAGGCCTGGATTGGCGCGCAATCGGACAGTTACACCTGGCCGGTGTTTGACGAAAACACGGCGTCCAGCATGTGCTACACCAGCGGAACCACCGGTAATCCGAAGGCAGCCCTCTACAGCCACCGTTCAAGTACGCTGCATGCCTATGCCGCCGCCTTGCCTGACGTGATGTGCATATCGGCCCGTGATGCCATCTTGCCGGTGGTGCCGATGTTTCACGTCAACGCATGGGGCATTCCTTATTCGGCTGCATTGACAGGGGCCAAGCTGGTTTTCCCCGGGCCTGCGATGGACGGCAAATCAATCTACGAGTTGATGGAGGCTGAAAAAGTCACTTACGCCGCCGGTGTGCCTACCGTGTGGCAAATGTTGCTGATTCACCTTTCTGCGAACGGACTTAAATTTTCGACGCTACGCCGTACGGTTATTGGAGGCTCAGCTTGCCCGCCGGCCATGATCAAGGCCTTTAACGACGACTATGGTGTCGAGGTGTTGCATGCCTGGGGCATGACCGAAATGAGTCCGCTGGGCACGCTGTGCACGCTAAAAAACAAGCACGACGCCTTGCCAGAAGAAGAAAAAATGAAGATACGCCTCAAGCAGGGGCGCGCCATTTACGGCGTTGACATGAAGATCGTCGATGAAGCCGGCAAGGAACTTCCGTGGGACGGAAAAACATTTGGCGATCTCTACGTCAAGGGCCCGTGGATTATTCGCGAATACTTCAAGGGTGAGGGCGGTGACCCGCTGGTTGATGGCTGGTTCCCCACCGGGGACGTCGGCACGATTGACGCCGACGGCTACCTGCAAATCACCGATCGCAGCAAAGACGTCATCAAATCAGGGGGCGAGTGGATCAGCTCGATTGATGTTGAAAATATTGCGGTCGCTCATCCATCAGTGGCCATGGCAGCCTGCATTGGCATTGCACATCCCAAGTGGGATGAGAGGCCTATAGTTGCAGTCGTGAAAAAACCTGGCATGGAGGTTTCACGCGACGAACTTCTGAAATTTTATGAAGGCAAGACCGCCAAGTGGCAAATCCCCGACGACGTGGTGTTTGTGGATGCCATTCCCCTTGGTGCTACCGGCAAGATACTGAAAACAAAGTTGCGCGAAATTCTCAAGGATTACAAACTGCCTGTCTCTTGACGGTGGCGTATGCCGTGTGTACTGTCACATCGGCGATAGAAAACGCGTAGTTGTGCGGGCAATCCCTAGCGCTAAATCATCTGTTTACTTGTAACCTGCAAAGCTTGTGAATTAAAAGGAGACTCAGAAATGAAAGTCGTAATTAAATTTGTAGCCATTGCTGCCATGCTGGCATGCACCGGCGCCGCTTTTGCTCAGAAGGGTGAAACCGTCAAGCTGGTCCGCATCGACCCGCTCACGGGCCTGCTGGGCCCCGTTGGCGTCAGTCAGGCCAAAGGCTATCAGTTTTTTGCCGAGAAATTCAGCGGAGCCGGCAACCCCGCCGGCGTGAAATTCGAGTTCTCGACCATCGACAACAAGCTCAGCCCGGCGGAAAGCCTGAACGCGCTCAAGGCGGCCATCGACCAGGGCGCCCGCTACATCATCCAGGGCAATGGCTCGTCCGTCGCCCTGGCCTTGGCGGATGCCGTCGCCAAGCACAACGAACGCAATCCAGGCAAGGAAGTGATGTACCTCAACGATTCAGCCGTTGACCCCGACCTCACCAACAGCAAGTGCAGCTATTGGCACTTCCGCTTCGACGCCGACACCTCGATGAAGATGGAAGCCATGTCCAGCTTCATCAAGACCCAGCCCGATATCAAGAAGATTTACCTGCTCAACCAGAACTACTCCCATGGCCAGCAGGTCGCGAAGTACGCCAAAGAGTCGATAGGCCGCAAGCGCCCCGACATCCAGTTCGTCGGTGAAGACCTGCACCCGCTGGCCCAGACGCGCGACTTCGCGCCGTATATCGCCAAGATCAAGGCTTCAGGCGCCGATACCGTGATCACCGGCAACTGGGGCTCTGACCTGTCGCTGCTGATCAAGGCTGCCAACGAAGGCGGCTACAACGGCAAGTTTTTCACCTACTACGCTGGCGTCACAGGCACGCCTACCGCGCTGGGCCAGAACGGCGCGGGCCGGGTCTACCAGATCGCTTATAACCACTACAACATGGGTGGACAGGTGCAGAAGTGGCAAAACGAGTTCAAGCAGAAGTACAACGACGACTTCTACACCGGCTCGACCATTCGCATTTATGAAATGCTGGGTGCTGCCATGGCCAAGGCCAAGTCCACCGACCCGGTGAAGGTGGCCGTCGCCTTGGAAGGCCTGAAGGTCAAGAGCTTCAACGGCGAAGTCGAAATGCGCAAGGCCGACCACCAGCTGCAGCAGCCGCTGTACATGTCGGTCTGGCAGAAGGCCGATGCCAAGTACCCGTATTCCCCTGAAAACACAGGCATGACGCTGGTGCCGGTAGGTGAGTACCCGAACTATGTGTCGAGCACACCGACCAGTTGCCAGATGAAGCGTCCTTAAGGACGGGAGGCGCCCTGTCGGGGACGCCTGAACAGGGCCCGAGCGGCTTGCCGCGTCGGGCCTTTTTTTTCCGCAAGAAGGAAGTCACCTGGAATGGAATTTTTCATCATCTCGATGCTGAACGGGCTGAGCTACGGGCTCCTGCTGTTCATGCTGAGCTCCGGACTCACGCTGATTTTCAGCATGATGGGCGTGCTGAACTTCGCGCACGCCAGCTTTTACATGCTGGGTGCCTATGTGGGCTATACCGTGGCCCGGTTCACCGGGTTCTGGCCCGCGCTCGTGTTAGCGCCTGTGGTGGTCGGGATTTTGGGTGCCGTGTTCGAGCGCCAGTGCTTGCGCAAGGTGCACAAGTTCGGCCACGTGCCCGAGCTGCTGATCACCTTCGGTCTGTCTTACGTGATTGCCGAACTGGTGCAGCTCATCTGGGGGCGCATCGCTTTGGAATTTCGTCCGCCTGACGCGCTCCAGGGCCCAGCGTTCACGCTCATCAATAACTCCGTCAGCGGGTTAAAGCTGGTGTGGGGTGTTGCGCCGGCGGAGCTGTGTAGCGCCGCCGATGCCGCTGTGCGCATAGTGTGTTCGCCGTTCCCCGCCACCCGGGGCTTCATGATGCTGGTAGCGCTGGTGATGCTGGGCTCCGTCTGGCTGCTGCTGACCCGTACGCGCATCGGCCTGGTGATCCAGGCTGCGCTGACTCACCCCGATGCCGTGGAGTCGCTGGGCCACAACGTACCGCGCGTTTTCATGCTGGGGTTTGGCGCGGGTTCCGCGCTAGCCGGCCTGGCCGGCGTGATTGGTGGCAGCACCTTCCTGACGGAGCCGGCCATGGCCGCCACCGTGGGTTCGGTCATCTTCGTGGTGGTGGTGGTGGGCGGCATGGGCTCCCTGTCGGGCGCTTTTGTCGCGTCGCTGCTGATAGGCGTGATCCAGACCTTTGCAGTCGCGTTTGAATACTCGCTGCTCACGCTGGCCGAGCAGTTGCACATGCCCCTGAGTGACGCCGTGCGTGACAACTCCTACGTCAAGCTCACGCTGTCGCAGGTGGCGCCTATCCTGCCCTACCTGTTCCTCGTGCTCATCCTCATCTTCAGGCCGCGTGGCCTGCTCGGCAAGCGGGAGGGTTGAGTCATGAAAAAATACCACGAATTCAAACCACTTAACATCGGGCGCTGGCTGGTCTGGGGACTGTTCGCGCTGCTGCTTGCGGTGGCGCCGCTGCCGTTCAGGAGCGGCCTGGCACTGACCGTGTTGTCGCAGATGGGTATAGGCATCATTGCCTGCCTGTCCTACAACATGCTGCTGGGGCAGGGCGGGATGCTCAGCTTCGGCCATGCGGTTTATACGGGCCTGGGCTCCTTCCTGGCCATTCATGCGCTCAACAGCGTGGGCGCCGGTGGCTTACCGCTGCCAGTGTCGCTGGTGCCACTGGCTGGCGGGCTGGCGGGCGTGGCCTTTGCCGTGCTGTTTGGCTACGTCACCACTCGCAAGTCAGGCACGACCTTCTCCATGATCACGCTGGGCCTGGGGGAGCTTGTTTTTGCGCTTTCGCTCATGATTCCCGAGTTCTTCGGCGGCGAGGGCGGTGTATCCGGCAACCGCATAGCGGGCAAGCCCACGATGGGAATCACCTTCGGGCCGCAGATCCAGGTGTATTACCTGATTGCGGTCTACACCTTCATTGCCGTGGCCGCCATGTTCGCCTTCACGCGCACGCCTTTGGGCCGCATGCTCAACGCAGTGCGCGACAACCCCGAGCGGGTTGAGTTCGTCGGCTACGACACCCAGAAGGTGCGCTATATGGCCTTCATC
>JANYFF010000284.1 GCA_025362825.1 Polaromonas sp.
GTCGTCACAAAATCAAAGCGCGTACCGGCACGCACGGCTTTTGCGACGCCCAGCGGAACCGCGATCAGGTAGCTGATGAAAAACGTCCACAGGCCCAGGCTGATGGACACCGGCATTTTTTCCTTAACCAGTTGCCAGACATCCTTGTGCTGGTAAAAGCTGTTGCCCAGGTCGAAACGCGCAAACTGCCCCAGCATCTGGAAGAAGCGCTCATGTACGGGCTTGTCGAATCCATACAGCGTTTTGATCTCGGCGATGCGCTCGGCATCCACGCCCTGCCGGCCACGGTAACCGGCGCCTGAAGCGGCGGCCCGCTCGCCACCCGAATCACGCCCCTGGAGCTGCGCCACCATCTGCTCGACCGGCCCGCCCGGCACAAACTGCACCATGGCAAAGGTCACCAGCAGCACGCCGAGCAGGGTCGGGATCATCAGCAGCAGGCGTTTGAGGATGTAGCTGGCCATGTCAATCTACTTGTTGGAAGGTGACGCCCACCACGTGCTCATGGCCCAGGTGTCCGAGTCATAGTACGGCGGAATGGTGGCGGGCAGCACGAAGGGTTTGGGCCGGTAGCCAATCAGGAAGGCGTCGCCGTAGTACTGCGGCACCGAGTAATAGCCGTTGGTCAGCACACGGTCGAGTGCACGCATGGCGGCGCCCAGCTCCGGCCTTGTTTTTGCAGTGACCACTTTCTGCAGCAGCGCGTCAACAGCAGGATCGGCAATGCCCCAGACGTTTGACGAGCCGGGCGTCTTTGCGGCCACAGAACCCCAGCGGTCCAGCAGCTCGCCGCCGGGTGCCGTGCTGCCGGGCAGGCGCGTGGTGGTGATGTCAAAGTCAAAGGCGTCCATCTTCTGTTTGCTGAGCGAGAAGTCCACCACGCGGTACTTCATGGTGATACCCAGCTTTTCGAGCGCCTTTTGAAAGGGCCCGACGATGCGCACCAGCGAAGGCTGGTCGTTCAAAAATTCCATCACGAAGGCCTCGCCTTTGGGATTGCGCAGTGCGCCATCGCGGTAGGTCCAGCCAGCGTCTTTCAGCAGTGCCTGGGCCTGGCGCAGATTTTCCCGCAGGCTGCCAGGTGGCGCGGTGCTGGCTCCCAGCGGCACCTCGCCAAACACCTCGGGCCTGAGTTTGTCCCTCAGGGGCTCAAGCAAGGCCAGTTCATCGGGTTTGGGCAAGCCCTGGGCCTGGAACTCGCTGTTGGGAAAGTAGCCGTTGACGCGTTTGTAGATGCCGTAGAAAAGCTGGCGGTTCATCCACTCGAAATCCATGGCCAGGCTGATGGCTTTGCGCACGCGAATATCCTGGAACAGGGGTTTGCGCAGGTTGAAGATGTAGCCCTGGAAGTCGCCCGGGTTTTTGTTCTCAAACGCCCGCTTGACGACCTCGCCGGATGTGAATTGCTTGCCCTTGTACTGCCGCGCCCAGTTGCGCGAGGTGAACTCGCGCATGAAGTCGTATTCACCAGCTTTCAGACCTTCGAACTTGGAGGTTTCATCGAGGTAAATCTTGTAGGTGACACGGTCGAAGTTGAACTGGCCCCTGCGCGTGGGCAAATCAACGGCCCAGTACTTTGGATCGCGCACGTAGGTAATGTCACGGCCCATGGCCAGCGACAAAAGCTTGTAGGGGCCCGAGCCTATGGGCGGCTCGGACACGATCCGGTCGAAGGGTTTGCGCTTGCCGCCGCTCATACCCCAGTCGCGGCTGAAAACCGCCATGGCACCCACGACCAGCGGCAGCTCAGGGTTGGGCGTGGCGAAGTCAAAGCGCACCACGCGCTCGGACACGGCCACCGCATCTTTTACCTCGGCATAAATCGTCTTGTATTGCGGCGCGGCTTCCTTGCTGATGAGTGTTTTGAACGAATGCACGACATCGGCCGCCAGCACCGGTTTGCCGTTGTGAAACATCGCCCTGGGGTTCAAACGGAAGGTGGCCGAAAGCTTGTCTGCAGCGACCTCAACATCCTCTGCCAGCAGGCCGTAAGCCGTGGTCGGTTCTTCAGAGTTGCCGGTGAGCAGGCTTTCGACCAGCAGGCTGCCAATGTTGTGGGGGGCCGTGCCACGCAGCGTGAAAGGGTTGAACTTGTCGAAGTTGGTCGGCCGGGTCGGCGGCACCATGCGGATTTCGCCGCCCTTGGGCGCGTCAGGATTGACGTAACTGAAGTTGGTAAAGCCGGGCGAGTATTTGATGTCGCCGAACTGGGCATAGGCATGTGCGGCATGGGACGCTGGCGCAAAAAAGGCCAGTCCGGCCATCACCAGCGCTGCAAAAAGAGACAAATCACGCATGCGACAATTCTGCCTTACTTGGGCGGCCTCCCTCGAGGACCGCTACTCTCTCACACCGGAGCTTCACCATGGGTTTTCTTGCTGGCAAAAAATTGCTGATCACGGGCGTGCTGTCCAACCGTTCCATTGCCTACGGCATCGCAAAAGCCTGCCACGCGCAGGGCGCCGAGCTGGCCTTTGGCTATGTCGGTGAGCGCTTCAAAGACCGCATTACCGAATTTGCCAGTAACTTTGGCTCGAAACTGATTTTCGATTGCGACGTCGGCAGTGACGAGCAGATCACGCAGATGTTCACAGACCTGTCCGCCACCTGGCCAACCTTTGACGGTTTTGTACACAGCATCGGCTACGCGCCGCGTGAGGCGATTGCCGGCGATTTTCTTGAAGGCCTGAGCCGCGAGGGCTTCAAAATCGCCCACGACATCAGCGCCTACAGCTTCCCGGCGATGGCAAAGGCGGCCCTGCCCTACCTCAACCCCAACTCTGCCCTGCTGACGCTGACTTACCTCGGCGCCCTGCGCGTGCTGCCCAACTACAACACCATGGGCCTGGCCAAGGCTTCACTGGAAGCCAGCGTGCGTTACCTTGCAGAATCACTCGGCAGCCGTAACAAGGGCCTGCGGGTCAATGGCATCAGCGCCGGCCCGATCAAGACGCTTGCCGCCAGCGGCATCAAGGACTTCGGCAAGATGCTCAAGGCCACGGCAGCAGCCCCCATCCGCCGCAACGTGACGATTGAAGACGTCGGCAACGTGGCCGCCTTCCTGCTGAGCGACCTGGCCGCTGGCGTCAGTGCTGAGATCACCTATGTGGATGGCGGTTTTAGTCAGGTCGTGGGCGGTATTGGTGATCCGGCAGAAGCCACCTGACCGGGTAGCGCTTTCCGGCTGTCTGCTATAGAAATAGCAGCAGACGACGTCCAAAGGACGGGGGCTACGGCCTGTTTGGAATGTAAAAAAGATAAAAAACGACAAAAAAGGGAGGCAAACGCATGCCTGAACGCACTTCAAACCGCCTTTTAGGTATCAAATCGGTGTCCTGCCCAAGTATTACGGACACACCTTGCTATCAATTAAGTA
>JANYFF010000299.1 GCA_025362825.1 Polaromonas sp.
GCAAAGTTTGAAATCAGCGGCGCGATATTGCTGCGGCCAAAGCCCAGCGTGGCATTGACACGCAGCAGGCCCTTGGGCGCGGCCACGGCGCTACACACCTGCTGCTCCATGTCTTCAATGTCGGCCAGGATGCGGCGCGCATGGGCCAGATATATCTCGCCCTCCGGCGTCAGGCTGATGCGGCGCGTGGTGCGGTTGAGCAGCTGCACGCCCAGACGCGCTTCCAACTGGGCCAGGCGTTTGCTGATGGCCGGTGTGGTCAAGTCAAGCTCGCGCGCCGTGGCTGACAAGCTGCCAAACCTGATAAGGGCACTGAAAAAAGCCATCTCTGAGGGGGCTGACGAGGGGCTAGACATGATCGTTTTATTGTTAACTCAGGGTAAATAATGACATTACTTTATTAACTTCCGTTAAGAATGACAAGGCCTAAAGTTTGTCCCCTGAACTGCTTTATTTACCTCAGGACTACGTCAGGAGAAAAACCCATGAAAACCTACAAAATAGCCTGCATTCCCGGTGACGGCATCGGCAAAGAGGTGGTGCCCGCCGGCCAGGAAGTGCTGCAGGCGCTGGCCGTTGCCAGCAGCCGTTTCACATTTGATTTCGAGAGCTTTGGCTGGGGCGGTGACTGGTACCGCGCGCATGGCGAAATGATGCCGAAAAACGGGCTCGATGCACTGCGCAACAAGGACGCGATTCTATTCGGCTCGGCTGGCGATCCGGACATCCCTGACCACATCACGCTGTGGGGACTGCGCCTGAAGATTTGCCAGGGCTTCGATCAGTACGCCAATGTGCGGCCGACCCGCATCCTGCCAGGCATCGAGTCGCCGCTCAAGCGCTGCACCCGAGACGACCTGAACTGGGTTATCGTACGTGAGAATTCCGAAGGCGAATACTCGGGCGTAGGTGGCCGGGCGCATCAGGGGCACCCGATTGAGGTGGCCACGGATGTCTGCATGATGACCCGCGTCGGCGTCGAGCGCATCATGCGTTTTGCCTTCAGGCTGGCGCAGTCGCGGCCGCGCAAACTGCTGACGGTGGTGACCAAGTCCAATGCGCAGCGCCACGCCATGGTGATGTGGGACGAGATCGCGCTGCAGATCAGCAAAGAGTTTCCTGACGTCACGTGGGACAAAATTTTGGTCGACGCCTGCACCGACCGCATGGTCAATCGCCCTGCGTCACTCGACACGCTGGTCGCTACCAATTTGCACGCCGACGTACTGAGTGACCTCGCCGCCGCACTGGCTGGCAGCCTGGGCATTGCGCCTACCGGCAACATTGACCCCGAGCGCCGCTACCCGTCCATGTTTGAGCCGATTCATGGGTCAGCCTTTGACATCATGGGCAAGGGCCTCGCCAACCCTATCGGCACCTTCTGGAGTTGCGTCATGTTGCTGGAGCATGTGGGTGAAACCGAAGCGGCGCAGACCCTGATGGCCGCGATTGAGCGTGTCACGGCCAACCCGGCCCTGCACACGGGTGACCTGGGTGGCCGTGCCACGACGGTACAGGTGACCCAGGCGGTGTGCGCCGCGGTCAGCCGGTAGGCGTCGCTAAGTCGATAGAAGCCGCATAAATTCATTGCCACTCTCATAGTCATCCAACAAAATCTGTATTCAAGGAGACAAGACATGAAAGCCAGCATCAGAAAGTGGACCGGAATTTTCTTTTCTTTTCTCGGTATGGCCCTGGCATCTGCTGCCATCGCCCAGCCAGCTGCGGCACCAGCCGGTGTGGTGTGCCCTGATAGAAACCTGTTGTATTGGCAAGCCTTTCCGCCCGGCGGAGAGTCGGACCTCTCGGCAAGGCATCAGCAGGTGGTGCTTAAGAAAAAGTGTGCGGCGATTGACACCATCATCCAGTACAAGGCGGGTGCCGGCGGCGGGCTGATGTGGGGCCAGATGAACAGCCTCCCGGGCGACGGTCTTAACGTTGTTGGCATCAACTTGCCGCACATCGTGTTCCAGCCGATTGAAGGTGAGGTGCAATACAAGACAGCCGACATCACGCCGGTGTTTTGGTTTCACTACACCCCTGATGTGTTGGTGGTGCCTGACAAGAGCTCCATCAAAAACTTTGCAGAATTCATTGCAGCCGCAAAAAAAGATCCGGGCAAGCTGAGCCTTGGTGGCTCAGGCCTGAACTCCGCCAACCATGCAGCTCACGAACGGCTCAATGCGGCTTTCGGAATCAAGACCACCTACATACCGTACAAGGGGACAGGAGACATGTCCATGGCTGTGGTTGGAGCCCAAATTGACGGTGCCGTAACGTATACGCCGTTTGCCATCAGCAACAAGGGCCGCGTGCGCCCACTGGCGGTGGCCATGGAAAAGCGCCACCCCTTAATGCCCGATGTGCCGACCTTCCGCGAACTGGGTGTCGACTGGGTGGACGGTGCTTACCGCGGCATTGGTGTGCCGAAGTCCACACCGCCTGAGGCGCGCAAGCGCCTGTCAGACACCTGGCTGGCGCTCAACACTGATCCCGAGATGCGGGACCTTGCAGCCAAAAACGGCTTCGAGCTGATCAATATTGGCAGTGATCAGATGGATGCGTTCATGAAAGAGCGCATCCGTATTTACATTGAAGGCGCGCAGCGGCTGGGGCTTGGGCAGGGCAAAAAATAGCCTGCTTGTGCCCGGCAAGCAAAGGTCAGGCTGGCAAGTTCAATAGCCGCCGGGCGTTGTCGCCAAGAATAGCCATGCGGTCCGCAGCGCTCAGGCTGGGCGTGTTGAGGATATGGTCCACCGGGTTGTCCTCCCACGGAATCGGGTGGTCGGTGCCTATCATGACCTGGCTGGCCCCAACCTGCGCGACCAGATGGCGCAAGGCCTCGGGCGTGAACACCAGCGCATCAAAGTAAAGCTGGTTCAGATACTCGGTTGGTTTTTTCTTCAGCACGATGGACGGATCGCAGTTTTGCGGTGAGACAAAGCAGCCGTGGTCAGAGCGCGGTGCGTACGAAGGCAGGTAGCCACCGCCGTGGGCAGCGCAGATCTTCAATTTCGGAAAGCGGTCCAGCGTGCCTTCAAAGATCAGGTGTTGCAGCGCAATGGTGGTGTCCAGCGGGTTGCCAATGACATTGGACAACCAGCCGTTGCCCTTGAAGCGTTTGGCAAGTTCCGGCGTGCTTTGCGGGTGAATGAAAAGTGTCGCGCCCAGCTCTTCGGCTTTGGCCCATACCGGGTGGAACTGCGGATCAGAAAAGTCGGTGCCGCCCACGCTGGCGCCTATGGCCGCACCTTTCATGCCCAGTTTGGTGAAGGCGTATTCCAGCTCGCGAACCGCTACTTCAGGAAACTGCAGTGACAGGGCAGCAAATGCACCCAGGCGCTGCGGATTGACGGCGCAGAGCTCTGCCATCTTCTCGTTCTGGATGCGCACGATGCGCTCGGTGATGGCTTGTTCGCGCCGGTACCAGAACGGGTTGATCGACAGGATTTCCATGTCGATGCGCATGGCATCCATGGCGCGCAGTCTTTCTTCGACAACGATGAAGTGCTCCTTGACGCCTTTCACAGGCGGCAGCACTGCGGTGGCCTCGGCGCCCAGCAGCGTCAGAGCTTCGGGTACATAGCAATGGGCGTGGACGTCAATCGTCTTGACGCGGCGCCCCTCAATGAAAACCGGGCCGCGCGGTGAGCGCGTTTCAGGCGCGACGACCGGGTCGGACGGTGGCAGGGTGCGCGCCGCATCCAGCGTGTTGCAACCCGTCAGCGCGATGCCTGTGACGACGCCGGCGCCCTGGCGCAACAGGGTTCTGCGGTTGGTGTCCATGAATGTCTCCTGGTTGTTGTTCTCGGTTTTAGTGCATCGTTGATTTTGAAAACAGGTTCAGCACCACGACGCCAGCAATGATAAGCGCCATGCCCAGCATGCCCATGGCGTCTATCTTCTGCTGGTGAAAGAAGTAGCTGGTGATGCTGATCAGCACAATGCCCAGCCCTGACCAGATGGCATAGGTGATGCCGGTCGGGATGCTTTTCATCGTCACGGTCAGAAAGTAAAGCGCGGTGCCGTAACCGATCACGGTAATGATGGAGGGCACCAGGCGCGAAAAGCTGTCGCTTGATTTAAGGGCTGTGGTGGCGATGACTTCAGCAACGATGGCGATGCCCAGGGCCAGATAGGAGTTCATGCAGCTTCTTTCTTGGTGATAGGGTATTTTATGCAGCGCAGGCGCGGCGCCGTCTTTCAAAGCCTGCATGCCAGCCGGGTTACTGGCCGGTTACAACGGCACAATCCAGTGTGGAGACATTTCATAGCCACACCGACAGCCCAACAAGCCACACAAGTTACAAGAGCAGCCATGCCTCATCCAGCCAATACACCTGTATCCGTCGCCATCCCTGATCCAGCAACGCAGCCGCGTGCGTTTCTCGAACACCTCTTCAGGGCCGCGGTCACCCGTGCGCTGCCGCTTGAAAACACCGCCCGCTACCTGCCCGCGCCGCCCACATCACAAAGCGGCGGCCGCACCATCGTGATTGGCGCTGGCAAGGCCGGTGGCTCGATGGCGCAGGCGGTTGAAGCGCTCTGGCCTCTGGATGCACCGCTTGAAGGTCTGGTCGTCACCCGCTACCACCACATCCCGCCGCGGCCTACCGGTTTGCCGCAGCGAATCGAAATCGTTGAGGCCGCGCACCCGGTGCCCGACGCCGCCGGCCTGGCTGCGGCAGAGCGCATCCTGGCCATGGTGCAGGGCCTGACCAAAGCCGACCTGGTGCTGTGCCTGATTTCTGGTGGTGGCTCCGCACTCTTGAGCTTGCCTGCTGACGGCCTGACGCTGGCCGACAAGCAGCGTATCAACAAGGACCTGCTGAACAGCGGCGCCAATATTTCAGAAATGAACTGCGTACGCAAACACCTGTCGCGCATCAAGGGCGGGCGCCTGGCGGCGGCCTGCGCACCGGCGCGCGTGGTCACACTGACCATCAGCGACGTGCCGGGCGACGAGCCGTCCATCATCGCCAGCGGCCCGACGGTGCCTGATGCCACGACTTGCGCCGATGCACTCGCCATCCTCAAGCGCTACGGCATTGAGGTGCCCGCCAGCGTGTTGGCCGACCTGCAAAGCAGCGCGCTGGAAACCCCCAAGCCGGGTGACAAGGCCTTTATTGGCCATGCAGTCCACATGATCGCCACGCCGCAGCAAAGCCTGGAAGCCGCCGCAGAGGTGGCCCGAGCTGCGGGCCTGGCGGCCTACATCCTGAGCGATGAAATGGAAGGCGAGTCGCGCGAAGTCGGCAAGGTGCACGCCGCGTTGGCAAGGGCAGTGGCGCTCAAGGGCCAGCCTTTTCAAAAGCCCTGCGTGATATTGAGCGGCGGTGAAACTACGGTGACCATCAGGAGGCAACCCGAAGGTACACCCCGTGGCCGGGGCGGCCGGGCCGGCGAGTTCTGCATGGGCCTGGCGCTGGCTTTGCAGGGGCAAGCAGGTGTGCATGCACTGGCTGCAGATACGGACGGCATTGACGGCGTCGAGGACAACGCTGGCGCCTACGTTGAGCCCGACACGCTGCAACGCGCGCTGGCCGCAGGCATGAAGCTGGACACCTTTCTGGACCGCAATGACGCCTACGGCTACTTCGACCCGCTCGGCGGCCTGGTGGTGACTGGCCCGACGCATACCAACGTCAACGATTTCCGGGCGCTATTGATTTTGTAGCTAGAGGCCCAATAAACGCGAGGGCAACGGGGCTTTTTTGCTGCTTTTTTAGGTTTTCAGCTTTCCCTGGGGCTCTGGCTACGCCGGCAACCCGTCACCCCATGCGATTTGGCAGCCACAGCGCAATGATGGGGAAGGCAATCAGAATTACCAGCCGTATCAGGTCGGTCACAACAAAGGGCAGCACGCCCTTGAAGATGGTGGTGAAGCTGACGTCCTTGACCACGCTCTTGATGACAAATACGTTCATGCCGACTGGCGGGTGTATCAGCCCCAGCTCTACCGTCATCACGATGATGATGCCGAACCAGATTGGGTCAAAACCAAGCTTGACGATCACCGGGTAGATGATGGGTACAGTCAGGATGATCATGGCCATGGCGTCCATCAGGCAGCCGAGCACCAGGTACATCACCATGATCATGGCCAGCACGCCGTAGCGCCCGACGCCCATGCCGGTCAAAAACTCGGTGAGCTTTTGCGGTGTCTGAGTGATCGTCAAAAAGTAGCCAAACAGCAGGGCGCCTATCAGCACGGTAAACACCGCCGCCGATGTGCGCGTGGCCTGCAGCAAGGCCTCGCGGATCTGTGCACGGTTGAGTTTGCCGCGCGCCACACCCAGGATAAAGGCGCCGCCCGCGCCCATGCCGCCGGCTTCTGTTGGCGTGAACAGTCCGCCGTACAGCCCGCCTATGACAAACGCGAACAGCAGCAGCGGCGCCCAGACTTCGGTCAGGCCCTTGAGGCGTTCTTTCCAGGGCCTGAATTGGCCGGCAGGCAGCAGGCCGGGTTTGACCTTGACGATGATGGCGATGGTCAGCACATACATGGCCATGGCCAGCAGGCCGGGCAGGACACCGGCCATGAAGAGCTTGCCGATGTCCTGCTGCGTGATGATGGCGTACACCGCGAGCACGGTTGATGGCGGCAGCATGGCGCCCAGCGTGCCGCCCGCAGCGATCACGCCGGTCGAAAACGACTGCGGGTAGCCGTATCGTCGCATCTCGGGGTAGGCCACGCTTGAAAACGTGGCCGCCGTGGCAACGGACGAGCCGCAGATGGCCGCAAAACCGCCGCAGGCAATCACGGTCGCCACACCCAGGCCGCCGCGCAAATGACCAAGGAAGGAATTCGCAGCTCTGAAGAGCTCCTTGCTGACGCCCGAGATCGACACAAAGGCACCCATCAGCATGAACATCGGTATCACGCCAAAGGTGTAGTCGGTCACCGTGCGCATCGAGGTCTGGCCGACCAGCTTGAGGGCCGGGCCTGGCCCGACAATCCAGCTGTAGCCCGTGACGCCGACCAGGCCCATCGCCATACCGACGGGTACGCGCAGCAGCATCAGCACAAACAGAACAACAAAGCCCAGAATAGCGATGGCGTCCGTAGTCATAGACCCCCCACGCTTTTCACTGCGTGTAATGCGCTGCTCCCCGAGGGGGCTGCGCTTGCTTGGGGCGGCCCGGCGCGGCGCACTGCTGCTCCCCAGATATCGATCATTATTGTTTTATTCATTGGCCTGGGTTTCATGGGTGTTGGTCAGCAACTCGGGGTGAAAGATTAGCCGCCAGGTGCGTATGCCAATCAGCACCACCGCGCAGACGTCGCCGGCCCAGGCGATGGCAAAAAACGGCCAGGTAGGGATGTTGAGGTCATAGGTCAGTACGTTGTCGTTCCAGGTGCCTCGCACCTTGTCAAACAACATGGCGGTCTGCACCGTCACCACAAACATTAGCACCAGAGTGGCAAAGATGTCGATGGCGCGTTTGGCACTTGGGCCGACGCTGGTCCAAACCAGATCGACCGTGATGTGCGCGCCGCGGTAGCTGGTGGCAGCAATACCCCAAAAAATCAGGATGCCCAGCAACATGCGGCCGAAGTCGTAGCTGTCGGGGATGGAGGTATTGAACAGCTTGCGCAGCAATACCGAGATGAAGATATCGGCGGCGACCAGCCCGACAAAAATGGCAGCCAGCCACTCGATCGAGTCAATCACGCGGTCCATGGCGTTGCGTTTCACTTGCAGTCTTTCAGTGGGCTGGTGCCTTGTACACCCAGCTTTTGGCACAGGCGGGGCCAGCCCGCCTGCGTGTCTTTTTTACAGCGCCGCCTTGTATTTGACGAGGCTGGCCTTGAGCGAATCCATCACGGCTTTCGGATCCTGGCCGGCTTTTTTCACGCTATCGGCCCACTGCACTTCGCCGGGTGCCACAGCTTTTTTCCAGGCATCGGTTTGCTCGGCGGTCAGCTTGTACACCTCGTGGCCGGCCTGGGCCGCGATTTTGGCGCGTCCAGCGTATTCAAAGTCAGCCCAGGGGCTGGCGACTTTTTCAGCCCACTCAGTGGTGCAATGCTCGTCAATCACCTTTTTCTGCGGTGCCGACATGGCCTGGTATTTTTCAAGGTTCATGACCCAGACAAAGGGTGTGACATAGAGCGGGCTGTCCATGTGGAAGCTGGTGACCTTGTCAATACCGAACAGGCCGACGGAACCCCACGGGAAGGTGATGGCATCGGCCACACCGCGCTCCAGCATGTCACGCGACTCGGGCGCTGAGGCCTGCACATTGGTGCCGCCCAGCGAGGTAATCATCTGGCCGACCGTGCTAGTGGCGGGGCGCACCTTCATGCCCTTGATGTCGGTGGGCAGTGAGATTTTCTTGCGCGAGTGGAAGCTTCCAGGGTCATGCACAAAGGCGAAGCAGAATTTCACGTCCTTCATTTCTCGGGCGGCGTACTGGCGGTACCAGGCGTCGATGGCAGCGCTGCCGCTCTTGCCGTTGGAAAACAAAAACGGCAGCGAGGCGCCAGCCATGATCGGGAAGCGACCTGGCTGGTAGCCGGGGTTGACGTAGGAGAAGTCGGCAATGCCGTCTCGCGCCATGTCGTAGTGGTCAAAAGCCTTGCCCAGCTGCTCAGACGGGAACAGCGTAGAGCTGACGCTGCCGTTGGACGCTTTTTTGATGTCGTCGGCCCAGGCTTGGAGCGACGGATTCAGCGCATGCTGGGCCGGCACCCAGCTCGAAAGCTTGAGTGCGACAGGCTTGTCCTGGGCCTGCGCCGGGGTGGCCAGCAGCGCAATGGCGGCAGCGCAGGCCGCCAGCGTACCGAGGGCGCGGACTGGCCGAGCCGATGAGTGGGTAGATGGGTGTTTGTGCATAGTCTCCTCTTTGGGTTTCAGGGGTGGGAAATCAATTCTTTGCGATGCGTCTGGCACCGCAGGTTGCTAAATATAAGGTTACAAGATATAACAACTTTGGGGCCTTGTACATGCTCGTTTTCCCAGTGGCTGGCGGACCTGTCACGCGCTTCTCCTGGCCTGGTCTGGCGTCCGTTTGACCCAGCGTATCGGCTGTGCTTTTACCGGCCGTGCAGCGGCGCCGTGTGCCAGCAGTGTCGCGTCCAGGGCCTTGCCGGCTTCGTCAGCCAGTGCGGCTGTACGCGCTGCGGCAATGGCATCAGCGCGCAGGGCGTTTGATGCAAAGCTGTTGCCTGTTGCAAGTTGGTCGAGCACATGCATCAGGTTGTCCTTGCCGCGCTCATTGGTGCTGCCATAGCCCTTGATCAGGCGACCGCACAAGGCGATTTCATGGCCTAGTTGCCAGTGCGCCTCTGTGCCCGCAACGACGCCTGCCAGCCATTTGGTGATCAATGCCTGCTCGGTCGCAAAACGGCTACCGCGGCGGCGCAGCCATTTAAGGCTTGCCAGCAGGCGCAGCGACAGCATGCCGAACACCGAATGGGTGCCGACTTTCAGCGGCAGTGCCCAGGGACTTTTACCGCTGGCCACGCGAGCGCGGTCCCAGCGGGTGATGCGGGCAGCCAGCGGGGTGGGCAGCAGGGCTGCAAATTCAGGCGCGCCGGGTTTGAAGTGGTCGTACACCTGCAGCAGGTCGTCGCTGCCCAGTTTGACTTCGTCGGCCACGCGCTGCCAGCGGCTGGCACTGCTTTTAAGGTCGGCGACGCGCACGATGTCGTCAAAGGCCATCCACAGCGCCAGCCAGCGTGCCATCTCGCGGGTGGTGGTATAGCCCTGGGCCGCGGCAGGGTCGGACTGCTGCTCTGCCTGCAGCACCTGGCGCAGGCGCTGCACGTACAGATCTGCATAGGCCTGGTCCTGGTACTCCAGCATGCGGGCATGGCCCAAAACCAGCATGTCATACACCTGTACCGGGAAAATAAGTGCCAAATCAGCCCCGAGCCCTCGTCTTACGGGCACTCCTTGCTCTTTATTTAATAGCAAATTTTCTACCAGACGGGTTTGGGCCTGCTGCGTGCCGACGCGGTCAAACGCTGCAGCAAAGCCGCGCAGGCTGGCCTGCACACCCTTGCCGCCATGTTCAATGACGGTTTCATAGGCGGTGCGCGCGAAGGGGAACACGCCGCTGCCGGCAATCGCGCCCAGCATCACGGCGCTGACCACCGTGCCACATTCTTTGGCCATCTCGTCCATGTCAAACACATGGTGCTCACGGCTCTGGTTGCGTATGGCTTCCAGCAGCGGTGCGTTGTCGGTGCGGCCGTCGCCGGGTTCCATGCGTTCTGCCGTGGTGAAGGTGCGGCTGCTGGAGCTGATGACCAGCGTGCGCAGCGGCCAACTCATGCCGCTGGCGACCTGGCGCGCCGTCTCCAGCAGCTCGGACGACACCATGGCGTCAATCGCGCCGGGCACAGGGTTCAGGCTGAACACTGGCCGCTTGCCTTTCAACTCGGCCAGCGGCACCGGGAACACTTCAAGGTAGTAAGTGGTTGCGCCGGTGCGTTGCGCCACACCGGGAATCGACGTGCTCTGCGCGGCGTAGCCACTGGCGCGTGCGATGTCCACCAGCCATTCGGTTAGCACCCCGCCGCCTTCTCCGCCCAGGGCGCAGATCAGGAGGGTGATTGGTTTTTGCTGGTTCATGTTGTTTGCAAGGCTCGTACGAGCGTGCCGCGCAGGCTGCCCAGCAGGCGCTCGTACCACTTCGGGTTCTGGATAATTTCAGCGCGGTAAAACGAGGGGCACAGCGTGGCGGCATGGGCGTTGGCGCCGCACAGGCCGCAGCCGACGCAGCCGTCGATCACAGTGGCGACCGGGTCAACCTTGAGCGGGTCGGGGTTGTCTTTGAGCGTCAGCGTCGGGCAGCCTGACAGGCGAATGCAGGCGTGGTCGCCGTTGCAGACATCTTCATCAACACCGTATTTCACGCGCACCACGCGCTCGCCGCGCTTGAGCAGGCTGGCCAGCCAGGGTTTGATGCGGCGCTGGCGCTCGAGCTGGCATTCTCCTTCGGCAATGATGACCTTGAGGCCGTTGAAGTCGGTGGTGAAGGCCTCATTCAGCGTCTGGCGCATTTCTTCGACATGGTAGGTGTGCACCGTGCGCAGCCACTTGATACCTAGCCCCTGCAGCGTGTTTTCAATCGTCTTGTTGGTGTCCGTCAGGCTTTGCAGCTTGTCGCTGGCCTGCTGCTTGGCCTCGTCGCTCGGCGTCGAGATGATGTCCTGCGTGCCGGTCGCTGATGTGTAGCCGTTTTTAAAGATCAGCAGCACCGCGTCGTCGCCATTGAACAGCGCCGACTGCACACCCGTCAGCAGCCCGTTGTGCCAGAAGCCGCCGTCGCCCATGATGGACAGGGTGCGGCGCGCCATCATCGGTGAGACGCCTGCGCGGCTGGCCAGGCTCATGCCGTAGCCCAGGATGGAATGGCCAAAAGAAAACGGCGCAAAGGTGCCGAAGGCGTGGCAGCCGATGTCGGCGGCAATGTGCACAGGGCCAACATCCTGCTGCGCCAGCTTGAGGGCAGAAAATACCGGCCGCTCGGGGCAGCCAATGCAAAAGCCAGGCGGGCGCACCGGCAGCGCTTGGCTGAGCTGCTTTTCGATCTGCTGGCCAACGGCCATGCGGCGTTCGGCGTTGCCCTTGAGCCAGCCGGTGGCCGATGAGGTGTCAATGTCTGTCGCGTACTTCGTCACGAAAGCGGCCAGCCCGCTGGCAATTACTTCAACCGTGTATTCGCCGCCAGAGGGCAGCATGTCCTTGCCGTGCAGTGCCGTGTTGATGTCGCGCCGGCGCAGAAAGCTGCCGATTTCGTGCTCTATGTATTCGGGCTGGCCTTCTTCAACCACCAGCACGGCACGCTTGCCGAGGGCAAACTCAGCCACCTGCTCGGGCACCAGCGGGTAGGTCACGTTCAAAACGAGGATAGGGATGTCGGTCTGGCCAAACGCATCGCACAGGCCAAACTGCTGCAGCGAGCGCACCAGCGCGTTGTAAATGCCGCCCTGGACGATGATGCCTATGTCCTTGCGCGAACCGTCCATCAACTCATTGAGCTGCTGCTCGGCAATGTAGCGCCTTGCTGCCGGAATGCGCTCTTCGGTCTTGAGCTTTTCCTGGCGAAAAGTGACTGGCGGATGGGCCAGCTTGTTGTAGTCAAACGCAGCTGGCTCTGCAATCAGTTGCCTGGTTGACAGCGCCGGCGGCAGGTTGTCACGGCATTCAAAACTCCCGCGTACATGGCAGGCCCGGATGCGCAGCTCCAGGATGGCCGGCATGTTGGACGCCTCGGACAAGCGAAAGCCGTGCTCGACCATGTCCACCATCTTGCCAAGGTCGGGACGCGGGTCGAGCAGGCACATGGTTGATTTGAGCGCGTAGGCATGGGTGCGCTCCTGGATCACGCTGGCGCCCTCGCCATAGTCTTCACCCACCACGATCAGTGCGCCACCGGTCACGCCGGGCGACGACAGGTTGCTCAGTGCATCGGCCGCCACGTTAGTGCCGACGATGGATTTCCAGGTGACGGCACCGCGCAAGGGGTAATGGATAGACGCTCCCAGCATCGCCGCCGCCGATGCCTCGTTGGCGCAGGCCTCCACATGCACACCAAGCTCGTCCATATAGGACTTGGCCTGCACCATCACGTCCAGTAGGTGCGACACCGGCGCCCCTTGGTAGCCGCCCACATAGGACACGCCCGACTGCAGCAGCGCCTTGGTGATGGCCAGGATGCCCTCGCCATGAAAAGTCTGGCCCGCGCCCAGGCGCAGGGACTCGATTTCCTTGCTGAATGAGACTTCCACGTGTTTGTCTCCGGATG
>JANYFF010000301.1 GCA_025362825.1 Polaromonas sp.
CTGGATGGACGTACCGACGTGCAAGGCCTGTACGCCATTGGCGAGACCGCATGCACCGGCCTGCATGGCGCCAACCGGCTGGCCAGTAATTCACTGGTGGAGTGCATGGTGTTTGCGCGGGCCGCTGCGCAAAACATCCAGCACCATCCGCTGGCTGCACCGCCAGCCTTGCCCGCCTGGGACGACAGCCGTGTCACCGACGCCGACGAAACCGTCGTCATCTCGCACAACTGGGACGAGCTGCGCCGCTTTATGTGGGACTACGTCGGCATCGTTCGGACCAACAAACGCCTGGAGCGCGCCTCGCACCGTATCAAGCTGCTGCAGGGCGAAATCCACGAGTTTTACGCTAATTTCCATGTCACGCGCGACCTGCTGGAGCTGCGCAACCTGGTCCAGGTGGCCGAGTTGATCGTACGATCAGCCCAGGCCAGACACGAAAGCCGCGGCCTGCATTTCAGCCTCGACTACCCTGACATGTTGGCCTCGGCCGAGCCGACGATTCTGGTGCCTTGACCTGGGCCTTGTGGCTTCTGCCGTGCGTGAAGGGTGCAGGCTACCGGAGCTTGTCTGACAGAGTCGCGGTCTCTTGAACCACGCGGGCGGTGTGGTCCGGGATTTATAACGATATTGCAGCAAGCGTCCCGCTTCTCTGCGCGTTAACTTCTCAAAGGAGCGCACATGAACTTACCCACCACTCAGCCAACAAGCGTGAAACCGGTTGATCCAGACCTTGCCGAGCAGGCAGTTCCTGGCCATGGTGTTCCGTCCCAGGATCCGAACCCTGCAGCTCAGATTGCCCTCACTCCTGAGGAAGCCGAGCGGGAGTCAAAGTCCGCACTGATCGGGGGCGGCTTGGTGGCAGGTTCGGCTGCAGGTGCAGCCATCGGTGCTGTAGTTGCAGGGCCGGTCGGTGTATTCGTAGGCGGCACGCTTGGGGCTGTTGCCGGCGCGATAGGCGGCGCCGGCTCGGGCGAGTTGGTACATCCAGAAAACACGGCCACTGCTGACGACGCGCTAAAAGATGCCAAAGACACCCATCGCGCTATCCCGCCACAGTAACCCTGCCACGCTAACGCATCTTGCAGTTTAGGAGGCTGTCGGACTTGAGTCCAATTGAGTCCGAAAGCGCCGCCATCAAGCCGCACCTATTGACGGCACCAGCGACCCCGCAGCCTGCCCCGCCTTCAATGCCGCCGTAAATGCCAGCATGCGGTCAATCGGCAAGCGCGCACGCAAGCCCAGCGCAGGGTCGATGTGGACTTCATTCGTCCCGTCCTCCAGCACATGCGCCAAACCTGCGAGGCCGTTCATGGCCATCCACGGGCAGTGGGCGCAGCTTTTGCAGGTGGCGCTGTTGCCCGCTGTGGGCGCTTCTATAAAAGTCTTGCCAGGGTTAAGGGTACGCAGCTTGTGCATCATGCCGTTGTCGGTGGCGACTATGAAATGCGTGGCATCCAGCTCGCGCGCGGCTTTCAAAATGGCCGAGGTTGAGCCTACCGCATCGGCCAGTGCAATCACATCAGCCGGCGACTCGGGATGCACCAGCACCCTGGCTTGCGGATATTCTTTTTTCAGCGCTTCCAGTTCGAAGGCCTTGAACTCGTCATGCACGATACAGGCGCCATTCCAGAAAACCATATCGGCGCCGGTTTCACGCTGGACATAAGCGCCCAGGTGCTTGTCAGGTGCCCACAAAATTTTGTGCCCGCTGGCGGCCAGCGCACGCACCACGTCCACCGCGCAACTTGAGGTGACCAGCCAATCGGCGCGGGCTTTGACGGCCGCACTGGTATTGGCGTAAACCACGACCGTGCGGTCCGGGTGCGCGTCACAAAAAGCACTGAACTCCTCGACCGGGCAGCCCAGGTCCAGTGAGCAGGTCGCGTCCAGGTCGGGCATCAGCACGCGCTTTTCAGGCGACAAAATTTTGGCCGTCTCGCCCATGAAGCGCACGCCCGATACCACCAGCGTTTGCGCCGCGTGGTCTCGCCCAAAGCGGGCCATTTCAAGTGAATCACTGACCAGGCCACCGGTTTCTTCAGCCAGATCCTGCAAGTCAGGGTGCACGTAGTAATGCGACACCATGACGGCGTTGCGGTCCTTGAGCAAATGGCGGATACGCTCTTTCAATTCCGCGCGGTGCCTCGGGCCCGGCTCGACCGGTACGCGAGCCCAGGCGTGACGGGTTTCGCAGGCAGGCTGCTGATATTCGACGGCTATGACAGTGCTCATAAAGGTCACAAATCCAGAAAACGCATTGAAAAGTCAGTAGCCTGAATATCTTTTGTCAGGCTGCCGACCGATATGCGGTCCACACCGGTTTCTGCCAGGGCACGCAAGCCCTGCAGTGTGACGCCGCCCGATATTTCGAGAATGGCACGGCCCTGGTTGATGCGCACGGCCTCGCGCAGCTGAGCGATATCCATGTTGTCGAGCAACACCATGCGGGCGCCGGCTGCCAGCGCCTGCTCCAGCTGCACCAGCGTCTCGACCTCTATCTCTATGAAATCTGCCTGTGCGGCCACGGCCGCGGCACGTGCCAACACCTGCGCCACGCCGCCCGCGGCGGCGATATGGTTCTCCTTGATCAGCACCGCGTCATAAAGACCCGTACGGTGGTTGGTACCGCCCCCAACGTGCACCGCGTATTTTTGCGCCAGACGCAGGCCTGGCAAGGTCTTACGCGTGTCCACTACCTGGACCCGTGTGCCCTTGACGGCCTCGACATAGGTGGCGGTTTTGGTAGCCACCGCGCTGAGTAACTGCAAAAAATTAAGCGCTGTGCGCTCTGCCGTCAGCAGGGCCCGAGCGCGCCCCTGCAGCTCCAGCACCACCTCGTCGGCCGCACAACGCGCACCGTCCCGTACATGCCACGTCATTCGCGCCAGCGGATCGAGTTGCAACACAGTCGCCTCTACCCAGGCGCTGCCGCAAATCACGGCGCTTTCGCGGGCCAGCACTTGCGCGGTGGCGATACGGTCAGGATCGATCAAGCCGGCTGTGAGGTCGCCGCTACCCACATCTTCGGCCAGGGCACGGGCTGCATCGGCCTGCGCCAGCCCGGAAACGGCTTCCGGTGAGAAATCAAATGACTTTTTCATAACTTATTCGAATAACGATTAACCTAGACTTGTTCCCGGCGCCATCCTTGTCATGGATGGTCGTCCATTTGTCAATTGCTGACCCGGATATTGTCCTTCCAGTTTTACCTGTTTCTAGTCTGCCGACTTTTTCAACCTCGCCCACCATGTTCAGAACCCTGCTTAAATCCAAAATCCACCGCGCCGCCGTCACCCACTGCGAGCTGAACTATGAAGGCTCGTGCGCGATTGACGAAGACCTGCTGGACGCCGCCAACCTGGGCGAAAACGAGCAGGTGCATATCTGGAACATCAACAATGGCGAACGTTTCATCACCTATGCCATCCGCGCTGAACGCGGCAGCCGCATTGTTTCGGTCAATGGCTCGGCGGCACGCCGCGCCTCCGTCGGGGATCTGGTGATCATTGCGGCTTTTGCACAGGTTGACGAGAAGGAAGTCGCCGGTTTTTCACCAAAACTGGTGTTCGTCAATTCCGACAACCGCATCAAGGAAGAGCGTTCAACGATTCCTGTGCAGCGGGCTTGAGCTTGAGCCTGAACCAGAGCAATGCCGCGCTGGTGAGGCGCAGCCTCGAATCGGTATGGCACCCCTGCACGCAAATGAAGCGGCACGAGACGCTGCCGCTGGTGCCCATTGCCAAAGCCGAAGGCGTGTGGCTCTACGACTTTGAAGGCCGCCGCTACCTTGATGGCGTCAGCTCATGGTGGGTCAACCTCTTCGGTCACGGCCATCCGCACATCAAGACCGCGCTGGTGGCGCAACTGGACCAGCTTGACCACATCATGCTCGCCGGTTTTACCCATGAACCGGTCGTGGAACTGTCAGAAAAACTGGGGCAGCTAACCGGGCTGGGCCACGCCTTCTATGCCAGTGACGGCGCCTCGGCTACCGAGATTGCACTGAAGATGAGCGCCCACTACTGGCGCAACACTGGCCGCCCTGAAAAATGCCGCTTTGTCGGTCTGGCCGGCGGCTACCACGGCGAAACCGTGGGCGCGCTGGCTGTGACCGACATTGCCTTGTTCCGCGAAGCCTACGCACCGCTGGTGCGGCTGGCGGCCACCGTGCCCAGCCCCGATGCCCGCACCGCCGAGCCGGGCGAAAGTGCTGTCGATGTGGCCCGCCGCGCCGCCGGCGCGCTGGAGACCTGGCTGCAACAACACCACGCCGGCACCGCCGCTCTGATTGTGGAGCCACTGGTGCAGTGCGCCGCCGGCATGGCTATGCACGATGCCAGTTACCTGAAATGGGTGAGGGCGCTCTGCGACCGCTACGAAGTGCACTTGGTGGTCGATGAGATAGCCACCGGCTTTGGCCGCACCGGTACGATGTTTGCCCACCAGCAGGCGGGCATCCTGCCCGACTTTATTTGCCTGTCAAAAGGCCTGACGGGTGGCACCCTGCCGCTGTCTGCGGTGCTGACGACCGACACGGTCTACCAGGCGTTTTACGACGATGACGTGGCGCGAGGTTTTTTGCATTCTCATTCCTACACTGGTAACCCGCTGGCCTGTCGCGCGGCACTGGCTACGCTGGAGCTGTTTGAGCACAACGATGTGCTGGCGCGCAACATCACGCTGGCCCAGAGTATCAGCCAGGCTTTTGCGCCCCTGACCGCCCACGCGCGTATTCAAAACGCCCGGCAACTCGGCATGATCTGGGCCTGGGATGTGGACACGGCATCGCCCTCTTTTTCACGCCGCTACCAGCAGCACGCGATGGCGCACGGCGTGCTGCTGCGGCCGATCGGTAACACGATTTACGCCATGCCTCCTTATGTGATGGACGATGACAAGGCAGCGCACCTGGCACAAGGGGCGCTGGCTGCACTTGAAACCACACTGGCTGAAGAAAACACGAATGGCTGAACCGAAAAAACTTTCGCTGTTTGTCACCGGTACCGATACCGGCGTCGGGAAAACACTGGTGAGCTGCGCGCTGTTGCATGCTCTGGCAAAACACTACCCGCGCGTCGTCGGCATGAAGCCCGTGGCAGCCGGTACCGCGCTGATTGATGGCGGTCAAGCAAACGACGACGTGCTCGCCTTGCGCGCCGCCTCCAGCTGCCGCGTGCCGCCCGAACTCGACAACCCGGTGCTGCTGACCGATGCGGTCTCGCCTCATATTGCCGCTGCGCGCGCGGGCGTTCGCATAGACATTTCCCATATCGTCACCTGTCACCGCCAGTTGCTGCAGCTGGCCGACGCCGTGGTTGTGGAGGGCGCAGGTGGCTTCATGGTGCCGCTGTCGGCGCTTGAGACCGGCGCCGACCTGGCCCAGGCACTGGACCTGCCCGTGGTGCTGGTGGTGGGACTGCGCCTGGGCTGCCTCAACCACGCACTGCTTACCGCCGAAGCCATAAGAACACGCGGCCTAACGCTGGCAGGCTGGGTTGCCAACCACATCGACCCGGACATGCTGGCACAGGCCGATAACATCGTATTTTTACAGCAGCAGCTGGCAGTGCCGTTGCTGGCCAGCTTTGCTTATCAGGCAAGCCCTGATCCTCAAAACATGACATTTGAAATCCCTTCGGCATGGCAAGCATTGACCCTTTGACAAACTCCTGGCTGGATGAATTTCCGGCGCGCATCGCACAACTGGACCGTGCGCATCTGCGCCGCAAGCGCCGCGTCGTCGTGCCCCAGGACGGCGCTTACCTGCAGGTCGACGGGCAGCGCCTACTGGCGTTTTGCAGCAACGACTACCTAGGCCTGGCCAGACACCCGGCGTTGGTGCAGGCCGCCTGCGATGGCGCGCGTGCCTTCGGCGTGGGTTCGGCCGCCTCGCCGCTGGTCAGCGGCCACAGTGCTGCCAATGAAGCGCTGGAGCAGGCTCTTGCCCGTTTCACGGGCCAGGCACGCGCGCTTTACTTCTATGCAGGCTATGCCACCAACGCCGGCATCGTGCCCGCGCTGGTCGGCAAGGGCGATGCGCTTTTTTCAGATGCCCTCAACCACGCCTGCCTGATTGACGGAGCCAGGCTGTCAGGCGCGCAGATTCACCGTTACCCGCATGCCGATCTGGCGGCGCTGGAGCAGGCACTGATCAGCAGCCCGGCGCGACGCAAGCTCGTCATCAGCGACGCCGTGTTCAGCATGGACGGCGACGTGGCCGATGTCCCCGCGCTGCTGGCCTTGTGCGAACGTCATGACGCCCTGCTGCTGCTCGACGACGCACACGGTTTTGGCGTGCTGGGACCGCAGGGGCGCGGCTGCCTCGCGCACTTTGGCCTGTCTGGTAAAAACGCCTCGCCGCGCGTGCTCTACATGGCCACACTGGGCAAGGCGGCGGGCGTGGCGGGGGCCTTTGTGGCCGGCAGCGAGGCGCTGGTTGAATGGCTCATGCAAAAAACCCGCAGTTATGTTTTTGCTACAGCCGCCCCCGCGATGCTGGCCACCGCCCTGCAGGCCAGCCTGCAATTGATTGAGCAGGACGAGTGGCGGCGCGGGCACCTGCAGCGCCTGATTGCCCGCCTGCGCCAGGGTCTGTTTCAGGGCCTGCAAGGCAGTTCCTGGCGGCTGGGTGACTCACCGACCGCCATACAGCCGCTGGTCATAGGCTCTAGCGACGCGGCTCTGGCCGTGATGGACGGCCTGCGTGCTCGGGGCATCTGGGTACCCGCCATTCGCCCACCCACCGTGCCCGAGGGCACGGCTCGTTTGCGCATTGCCTTGTCGGCTGCGCATACAGATGCCGATATCGACCAGTTGGTGCAGGCCCTGACGGAGATGAGCCAGCTTCACGCAACACATCATACTTAGAGCGCTGGCCAAACAGGCGCATCGAATAAACTGCTTTTCATCGTTAGGAACTCAACACCCATGTCTTCTGTAGTAAGCCAAACCCTCGCCTTTCACCCACCCCGCCCCGCAGCGCCACAGCGCGAACACAGCCGCTGGAGCGTTGACGCGATTGAATCACTCTTCAACCTCCCTTTCCCCGAGCTGATGCACCGTGCGCAAACCGTGCACCGTGAAAACTTCGACTCCACGCACGTCGAATTCGCCACGCTGCTGTCCGTCAAAACCGGCGGCTGCGCGGAAGACTGCGGCTACTGCCCGCAGGCTGCGCGCTACGACACCGGCGTGGAGGCCAGCAAGCTGATGGAGCCAGCCGAAGTACTGGTTGCCGCCAAAGCGGCGCAAGCCGCGGGAGCCACCCGCTTTTGCATGGGCGCAGCATGGCGCTCCCCGAAAGACCGCGACATTGAAAAAGTCGCCGAGCTGGTGCGTACTGTGAAAGCCCTTGGACTGGAGACCTGCGCCACCCTCGGCATGCTCGAAGACGGTCATGCCCAGACCCTGCAAAGCGCCGGTCTCGACTACTACAACCACAACCTCGACAGCGCACCTGATTTCTACGGCGACATCATCACCACCCGTGACTACCAGGACCGGCTCGACACGCTGGCACGCGTGCGCAGCGCTGGCGTCAAGGTCTGTTGTGGCGGTATTGTCGGCATGGGCGAAACGCGCCGCCAGCGCGCCGGCCTGGTGGCCGAACTGGCCAACCTGACGCCCTACCCCGAATCGGTACCCATCAACAACCTGGTCAAGGTTGAAGGCACACCGCTGGCCAACCAGGCCGACCTGGACCCGTTTGAATTTGTCCGCACCATTGCCGTAGCGCGTATCACCATGCCCACGGCACGCGTGCGCCTGTCGGCCGGCCGCCAGCAAATGGGCGATGGCGTGCAGGCGCTGTGCTTTCTGGCCGGTGCCAACTCGATTTTTTATGGCGACAAGCTGTTGACCACGGGCAATCCCGACACCGAAGCCGATGTGAAGCTACTGGAGCGTCTGGGAATGAGCCGGGCAGCGCCTGATGCCCGCCAGACGCACACTTCATAGGCATTGCTGATCTGGTTAGACTCTCGCTCAATCAAGGACCAGCAAATGACAACCAG
>JANYFF010000322.1 GCA_025362825.1 Polaromonas sp.
TCCTGCTTGTTCTGGGCATTGCCCAGATTGGCATACAGGAAATGCTGGTTCAAATGGGTGGCGGCATCCTGCAGTTCCTGCACGCGAAACGCGCGTATGGACTGCACAATGTTGGGCCGTATGCCTTTGAGGGGCGTCTCCGTGACGCCGCTCCTGGTATGCGTGTCAGTCGCTCCCCCGGGGGAGGCCGCATTCACCCCGTGCGGGGGTGTCTCGGCATTTCGACGAAGTGGTGTATCCATCTCCGCTTCTCTTTCTCTTAAGTCAAACATTCAAAATAACAATCACAGCTCAATTTACTGAACGATTTTGCGAAAACTCGCATAGTGATCGTCGGTGTAGTAACAGGCGTCCGGTGCCGAAGGTTTCAAACCGCCGCAAATGACGCGCCGGGCACCGCGGCTACGCTCACTCGGCGTCCTGACGGTATATTCCCGGTAGTAACCACGATTTTTGGCGGGGAGGATTCTCTCCCTGTTACCAAACACTGTCCCGTCCTTGTCATAACGGAAGGGACCACCCTGGTAAATCAACGCCACCATGTCGCGACCCTGGGGAGGCAGCTGGGACAGGGCTATCGTGTCGGCCTGCGCCGAAACTGACGGTCCATTCAGCGGACTCCTGGCTTGCACCACGGCAGGGCTCGCGCCCAGAATCACCGCTGAAAGAGCCAGAATCCAGATGCTACCCACCCAGCCACATCGCCCTAATCCGACGCGCCACAAATTGCGCAACATGAAAAATACCTTTCTTGAATCTAGAGCCTTACCCCAGTGAAGCCTGAAGTATTCACCCAAATTTTCGGGTTAACCCTTAAATTTCAAGAACAGTAGTTTGCCGCATGTGCGCGTAAAACGCAAGGGGCTGCTGAAAAATTAAGCACAACAAACATGGCCAAAAGACCATAAAAGTTAGTGCTAGCTATCTATTTTCAACTTATCGCGCCGCGTTTGCATCAGCAACAGTAAGTGCTGTCATATTTACAATACGGCGCACCGTGGCTGTGGCGGTTAGGATATGCATGGGTTTGTTGGCACCAAGCAGCACGGGGCCAATCGCAATATTACCGCCAGCCGCTGTCTTCAGCAGGTTATAGGAAATATTGGCCGCATCAATATTGGGCAGCACCAGCAGATTGGCTTCGCCAGCGAGCGTACTGTTGGGCATGATGAGCGCGCGCGCATCGGCGTCCAGCGCCATGTCGCCGTGCATTTCCCCATCCACTTCCAGCCAGGGCGCCTTGATTTTGAGAATCTCCAGCGTATGGCGCATCTTCAGCGCGCTCGGCAGGCTGGACGAACCGAAGTTGGAATGCGACAACAGCGCGGCCTTGGGCTTGATGCCAAAACGCATCATTTCCTCAGCCGCCATGGTGGTGATTTCAGCGAGTTGCTCGGCCGTCGGATCGTAGTTGACGTGGGTATCAACCAGGAAAACCTGGCGGCCCGGCAACAGCAAACCATTCATGCAGGCATAGGTGTTGACGCCCTCGCGCTTGCCAATCACCTGGTCCAGGTAGTCGAGGTGATGTGCCGTGGTACCCCAAGTGCCGCAGATCAGTCCATCGACATCGCCCTTTTGCAGCAGCATGCCGGCAATCAGCGTCAGGCGGCGGCGCATTTCGATCTTGGCAATCTGAACCGTCACGCCGCTGCGTTCCATCATGCGGTGGTAGGTTTGCCAAAAGTCGCGGTAGCGGTGGTCCTGCTCGACATTGACAACGTCGTAATCCAGCTCTTCCTTCAGGCGCAGGCCGAACTTTTCAATGCGCTGGGCAATGATGGCGGGCCGGCCAATCAGGGTGGGTCGCGCAAGCCCTTCGTCAACCACGATCTGACAGGCGCGCAGCACGCGCTCTTCTTCACCCTCGGCATAGGCCACGCGTTTGCGCGTTGCCGTTTTGGCCGCTGCAAAAATCGGCTTCATCATCGTGCCCGAGGCATAGACAAAGTTTTGCAGCCGCACGCGGTAGGCTTCCATGTCCTGGATCGGACGCAGCGCAACACCACTGTCTGCGGCAGCCTTGGCCACAGCAGGTGCAATCTTCATCATCAAGCGCGGATCAAACGGCTTTGGAATGATGTACTCGGGGCCGAAAGCCAGCTGCTCGCCCACATAGGCGGCCGCCACGACTTCGCTCTGCTCGGCTTGGGCCAGTTCGGCAATCGCATGGACCGCCGCGATTTCCATCTCGATGGTGATCGTCGATGCGCCTGCATCGAGCGCACCGCGAAAGATGTAGGGAAAGCACAGGACGTTATTGACCTGGTTGGGGTAATCGGTGCGCCCGGTGGCGATGATGGCGTCGTCACGCACGGCCTTGACATCATCGGGATTGATTTCCGGATTCGGGTTGGCCAGCGCGAAGATGATGGGCCTGGCCGCCATGCGCTTGACCATGTCCTTTTTAAGCACGCCGCCAGCCGATAGGCCCAAAAAGACGTCGGCGCCTTCGATGACGTCATTGAGGCTGCGCGCAGATGTCTTTTGCGCAAAATGGATCTTGTCTTCGTCCATCAGCTCAGTGCGGCCTTCATAGACCACGCCCGCCAAATCGGTCACGAAAATGTTTTCGCGCGCAATGCCAAGCTTGATCAGCAGCGACAGGCAGGCCAGTGCCGCAGCACCGGCGCCCGAGGTCACCAGCTTGACGTCTTTTGGCGCCTTGCCCACCACCTTGAGGGCATTCAGGATGGCGGCGCCGACGGTAATGGCCGTGCCATGCTGGTCGTCGTGGAAGACCGGGATCTTCATGCGCTTGCGCAGTTCGCGCTCGATGTAAAAACAGTCCGGCGCCTTGATGTCTTCGAGGTTGATGGCGCCAAAAGTCGGCTCCAGGGAGGCAATGATGTCTACCAGTTTGGCGGGGTCTTTTTCATCGATCTCGATGTCGAACACGTCCACCCCCGCGAACTTCTTGAAGAGGACGCCCTTGCCCTCCATCACCGGCTTGGCGGCCAGCGGACCGATGTCTCCCAGGCCCAGCACCGCCGTGCCGTTGGTCACCACGGCCACCAGGTTGCCACGGGCGGTATAGCGGAAGGCATTATTGGGGTCCTTGACGATTTCCTCGCAGGGCGCAGCGACGCCGGGAGAGTAGGCAAGCGCGAGGTCGCGCTGGTTGGTCAGCTGCTTGGTGGCCGCAATGGCAACTTTCCCCGGTGTCGGAAACTCGTGATACTCGAGTGCGGCGCGGCGCAGTTCGGCCTGTTTTTCTTGGGCTTGCACAGCCGTAATTGGCGTGGGGGTTGACATCGATAAGTCTCCAGCTAAACGGTCAACGACCGTCGATTTCTACTAAGGTCTGCGATTGTAGGCCGCGGAACTTATAAACCCTAGTAAGTGAATCTACGCAACAAAACCCATCAACCGATTGACGCAACAGCCGCGCACAGCAATGCTCCGTGCGCTGGTCAACTCAAAGTGTGAACGGCAAGGAGCCTGTTTTGATGCGCAGTGGGACGCGCGTCTGGCGATAAGCCAGAGGAGGTTGTCCCAGGATGGTCTGGGCGAGGGTGGCTGCCTGCCTTGCTATGGGCTCGATGTAGCGGCTCACCTGTCCGTTGATGGCAATGCAGTCGCCGAGCGCATAAATGCCCGGTACTGACGTTGCCAGCGTTTCAGCTTGCACATCAATGCCGTTGTTCCACGTCATGCCAGCGCTTGCTGCCAGCCGGTTAGGCGTCTGCAACCCGGCTGCCACGATGATGTGGTCAGCCACAAAGACCTGTCCGCATTCGGTCACGATCTGTTTGCCGCTGCGTCCCGGCAGCTGCGTAAGCTCGCGCACCTGAACGCCGCCGACAAATCGCAAATTCAGCGGCGCCCAGGCTAGTAACAGTTGCTGTGATTGCGCCTCCGCCAGGCAGGCTGCAAGCGGTCTTGCGGCGACGTCGAGCAGCAACACCGCATGACCGGCGAGGGCCAGGTCATTGGCCAGCTCCGAACCGATGAGCCCGGCCCCAGCAATGGCAACACGTGCAGGCACAGTTCCCAGCGCAGCGCGAAATGCCGTGTAGGCCTGAAGGTGGTTGATGCGCCAGCACAGAGCAGCCGGAAACTGCGGCAATAAGCGCGCCTCTGCACCATGCGCCAGCACCAGATGCCTGTAAGGCAGGGTGCCGCGTGTAGTGCGCAATGACCGGCTACCGGTTGTGATGCGTATCGCTTGAGTGTTGGACAGTAATGTAACTTTGAGCCGACTGGCCGCCTGGGCGCCGGTCTCGCGCGGCAGCTCGTCGGCTGAAATACCGCGTGCCAGTGCTACCGACAACAGCGGCTTGTCATAGACATCCCCATTGCAGACGGTGACCAGCGTGATCGACATGTCGGCGTCATGCGCGCGCAGGGTCTGCGCCATTTGCCAACCCGCACGACCTGCGCCGACGATGACGGTGCCGGCACTACGCTGCGTTGATGCAGGCCGGCCTTTCGATACACCTGCTGTGATACTGGCTGTCCGAGCTTTGTGCACCAGCGCCTCCGCCACATAGGGTTCAAAGTCGGCCTTGCTTACACCGCACAGCGGGCAGGCCCAGTCGTCGGGGATATCGGCAAAGCGCGTGCCCGCCGCCAGGCCGCTGTCGGCGTCACCTTTCTCTTCGTCGTAAATCAGGCCGCAGGCGCGGCAGATGAAGTGCGCCCAGGGCAGGCCAGAGGCATCCGTGCCGCCCACAGCCGCTGCTACACGTGCACTCATGCCGGAAACTCGTCGGCACTCAAGCGGGCAATCTCCTTGCGAAGGTGCTTGATGGCCGGCGTGACGATGGCAACAAAATGTGATTCGCGCACCCGCCGCTGCACGTCGGAGGTCATCAGGTAACCACGCGCGCCCTGGTGTAGAAGGGCTGACTGTGCAGCGCGCAATGCCAGCTCCGAGGCATGGGCACGCACGTCCAGCACATCAATCAAAAAAGCCTTGTCAGCAGCGTAGGGCGTACGGGCTAGCGCCATGATGCGCGCCGTCAGGTCATCCAGCTCGCCCTGCAACGCATCGGGCCGGTCATCGAGAAATTCATTGACATGACCGAGCTGGCGTTCGACCTTCCACATTGAATCAATCGCGCCCTGTGCCACACCCAGACCCATGCCGGTTTGCAGCAGGATGAAGGCCGCGCGTATGCGCCCAATAAACGGCCGCACCGGGTCTGCAACCAGGTCTTTCGCAGTGACAAAATAATCCGTCAGGCGAACTGCCCACGTATTGGTGCCTTCCATGGCCGAAAAAGACGGGCAGTTGCGCAGTTCAACACCCGGTGCATCGCAGTGCACCAGAAACATGATTTCTGCGCCGCCTTCCACATCCGCCACCGCACCAAAATAATGGTCCGGCCCGAGGTTGCTGACCCACGGCAAGGTGCCACTGACGCGCCAGCCGCCATCAACCTTGCGTGCGTGCAGCAAAAAGGTTTCTATACCCGCAAAAGTTTTCATCGGGTTAGACATGCCGGTAGCGCCCATCGTTTCACCCCGGCCGTGTTTCACCAGCGCTTCGCCCATCAGCGCAGGGTTGCCGGACTGCTCCATGTAGACGCCGCACACGTCGTGGCACCACACCATGAAGCCTGTGGCGCCGCACACTCTGGACACCTCGGTCATGGCCTGGATCGCCAGCCCGAAATCTGCCGGCCTGCCCGGCTCACTCATGTGTGCTTCCAGCGCGCCCAGCTCACCCAGTCGCTGGAGCATAGATTTTGGATAGATGCCGCGGCGATCAATGTCATCGGCCAGCTCGGCCAGCGGGCCGTCTGCCAGTTCGCGCACGGCGGCGATCAGGGCGCCACCGGTGAGCGCTTCATCCCCCAGCTCGGGGCCGGGTGACACCGCAGTACGTTCAAGGACTTCCATCACAACTCCCAGGTTTTGTTTTCGGGCCGCTCACCCCGAGCCCTGCCACGGGTTCTGCGGATTCAGCAGGGCTTCGACAGGCTCAGTCCAACGGCTAGTTCAAGTGTTCAGGACCGGATTCAGACCAGCGCAATCTCGAAAGGAATCGGGTTGCGCATGCTGTTGGCCACAGGCGAATAGAAATTCGCATGCTGCACGATGTCGTCCAGCACTTCACGCGTAGCGTCACCTTCAATGACTACTTTCACCCGGATGGCCTGAAAGCCCATCTCAGGCGCTTCCTTCAGCGCACCTCCTGCCCCCCAGGCAGCCGGGTTACCAATATCGCCTTCCATGAAGATCTCCAGCCTGGTCAGCTTGACCTGCTTCCAGGTGGCAACCGCAGTGATACCGACAGCCAGACAACCACCCAGGCCGGACAGCACGATTTCACCGGGAGCGGGCGCGGTGTTTTCTCCAAACAGGTGCAGCGGCTCGTCCACCACCACCGGCTGGTGGTCGCCGACGAAACTGAGCGAGCGGTACATGCCCTGCATCACGGTGTGGACCTTGTTGGTGCCGCGTGATGCGGGGTTGCCCCTGCCCTTGGCGGCGAAGGCTGCAAGGCCTTCAGCGTCAATGGGTTTCAAATAGGCATTGACGGTTGCGGGATGTTCACTGACGGTTGCCTCGGACATGCTGTCTCCAGAAATAGATAAGTAATGACTCAGGCTGCCAGAGCAAGTGCAGGCATTTTGGTCTTCAGGATGGGGGCGTCGGTTTCAATCGGCAGCGAATCGTCGCGCGACCATTCGTTCCATGATCCAAAGTACATGCGTACATCGGTGAATCCAGCCTGCTTCAGCGCCAGGAAGGTGTTGGACGCACGTGCGCCCTTGAAGCAATACAGGTAGACCGTGTCGTCGGTACTGATGCCGGCAGTAGCGCATTCGGCTTGCACTTCCAGCGGTGACTTGAACACAGGGCCCTGGGCCGACGGCTTCATGAAGCGGTACCACTCAATCCATTTGGCGCCCGGCAGGCGGCCCTTGCGCGGTGCGAAGTCCTTGCCATAGGGCGACGAGCTTTCGCCGGTCCACTCGTCGATGTCACGTACGTCGAGCAGCTTGATGTCGGTGTTCAGCGCTGCGGCTACATCGTCCTTGGTGAGCATCACATCAGCGCCGGCAAGGTCGGCGGGGAAGGTTGTGGCGACAGGCGCAGGTTTTTCCGTGCTGACCGGCAGGCCCAGCGCCTTCCAGGCCGAGAAGCCGCCGTTGAGCACCTTGATCTTCGGGTAGCCAAGCCAGGTCAGCAAGTAGTAACCGCGGCAAGACTGGCCATAGCCGCTGTTCAGCGAATCTTCGTAGAACACGGCGGTCTCAAGGCCTGAAAGGCCAATCGCGCCAAAGTGTTCGGCAAACGTGGATTTGAGCGCCGTCAGGCCCTCGGCCGTCGAGGTCGCCAGGAAAGTAAAAATTTCGCGCAGGTTGACGGCGCCCGGCAGGTGGCCGGCCGCATAGGTGTCGGCGTCGCGCGTGTCGATCACGACCACCTTTTCGGCAGCCATCAGGCTTGAAAGTTGTTCGGGGGAAATGAGAACGCTGGCTATGGTCATGGGGATCTCCAGAGGGGTTCACGGCACATGCCGTCCCACTAGTTAGTGCAACGGACGTGCCAGGCCATCTTTCAACCCAAAATAAATGCAAAATAGCGCCCTAGACCCGGCGAAGACTACTTATGTAGCTATTTAATTTATAGCAAGCTATTTTCTGGCAGATAGTTTGGGGCGACAAATTGTCTACAAACTGTCGCCTTTGTGGAGGCCGATTTTGCGGAGCCGGTAGGCAAACTGCCGCACCGTCAGGCCCATCGCCATGGCGGCACGCGACTGGTTTCCGCCGTGTGCCGCCAGCACCTGCTCAAGTTGCACGGCCGAATGCGATTGCGCAAACTGGTAGTCGCGCACCAGCGGCGCTGACGCCACGGGGCTACCTGCCACAGAGGCCGGGGGTGCGTCATGGGAAGAAGTTTCAACAGGCAGGCCCTGCGCGGCCGGTAAAAACCGGTCCAGTTCACGGCCCGTGACCATGGTGCTGTCGGTCAGCAAAACCAGGCGCTCGATCACATTGCCCAGCTCGCGGATATTGCCCGGCCACGGGTGCTGCTCCAGCCGCACCAGCGCTTCGGGCGACAGGCTGACGTTGCGCTGGTTAGCCTGGTTGACGCGGCTCAGGAAATGAACCGCCAGGGCGCGTATGTCCTGCTGGCGCTCGCGCAGCGACGGCAAGCGGATGGGAATGACGTTCAGCCGGTAAAACAGGTCGCGCCTGAAGGTGCCCTGCTGCACATCCACTTCCAGGTCGCGGTTGGTGGCGGCCACCACGCGCACCGTGACTTTTATCTCGCGCTTGCCGCCCAGCCGCACGATGGTGCCCTCCTGCAGCGTGCGCAGCAGCTTGGTCTGCATGGCCAGCGGCATTTCGCCAACCTCGTCGAGAAATATCGTGCCGCGGTCGGCCTGCTCAAACCATCCGGCCCGCGTGCCCTGGGCACCGGTGAAGGCGCCGCGCTCGTAGCCAAACAGCTCGGACTCAAACAGCGTGTCCGGAATCGCCGCACAATTGACCTTGATGAAAGGCTGGTCGCGCCGCTGGCTCGACAGGTGCACCGCCCGCGCAAACAGCTCTTTGCCAGTGCCCGACTCACCCAGCAGCAACACACTGGCCGTAGCCTCCGACACACGCTCCAGCTCGTCCAGTGCCTGCAGCAGCGCAGGCGAGGTGCCGATGATGCCGTAGCGCGCTGCAGCGGTTTCCAGCGCGCGTGTCAGCAGCTTATTTTTAGTCTGCAGGGCGCGTGTCTTGTCGGCCACCAGCGCCTGCAGCTGCAGCAGCTGCCCGGCCAGCGTCGCCAGAATCTTCAACACCGCAACGTCGTCGGCCAGCTGGCGGTCACGGCTGCGGATGCGGTGGCAGGCCAGCACGCCTATGACTTCGCGGTTGACTTCAATCGGCAACGCGATAAAGGCCACCACATCCTGTGGCAGCTGCGCGCGCGCCACCGAACGCGCCAGAAACTGCGGCTCAGCGTCAATGTCCTGCACGATGATGGGCTGCGCCGTTGCCAGCACGCGGCCAGTGATGCCTTCACCCGGCCCATAGCGGCCGCGCGCCATTTCGGCTTTGGTCAGGCCATAGGCATAGCGGATGGCGGATGAAGGCATGGCGTCGGGCGCGCCGCGCGCCTCGGGCTTGCGGTTGGCCAGTCCTTCCAGCGCAATGTCGCCGACAAAATCCGCCAGCACGATGCGGCCGCGGTTCAGGCCTAACAGCTCGGAGATCAAATGCAGCATTTCGCGCAGAACCACTTCTGGCGCCAAGCTTTTGCCAACCAGCCGCATCACCTCGCTCATCAGGAGGAGTTCCTGGGCGCGCCACTGCGGATTGGGCGCCGGGCTGGCGCTGGTTGTGCGAACGGCTGGGACGGAAAGCATTCTGCAGACTAGCAATAAACCGGCCTGAAATGCTTTTATCGCGTTTTAGCCGATTTGTTTGCACCGCCGAGCTGGCGGGATGTACCCATGCCAGCCAGTGTGCAGCCCGCCAGATACTAGCCGCCGAGAAGGCCCTGAATGATGTCCACCACAATGTTGTTCTGCTGCTGGACCAGTACCACGTCACCGCCCAGGCGCGCGTAGCGGTAACCATAAGGTGCCGGCGGCAGCATGCGGATCACCGGCGGGGCAACGGTGTAAACAGTGACGCCGCGCGGTACGGGCTGGCCGACCACCCAGTTCCGAACCTGTCCGGGGGGCATGCAGCCATTATTCTTTTTGGCAAGACCTGGCGGGCAGCGCTTGCCGTCGCCGTAGTTCGTGGTGTAGTACTCGCGCACATAGGTGCGCTGCTGGTCATTGAAGTAGGCACCGTGCTTGATATCTTCGCGCTCGCGTTTGTCGGCGCGCTTGTCTTCCTTGTCTTCGCGCTTTTGACTATGTTTGTCGCGTCCGTCACCATCGCCATCTCCTTTGTCTTTCGCAAAAACGGGGCCTGCAATAAACAGCGAGGTGATCGCGATAGCGACCAGGCGGCGGGAGGTGTGTGCGTGTGTCATGGTGGGTGCTTCCTTGTGTTGCGAGGGTTTCCACAAGCTTAACGGCAGGCTCCGTGTCACTGTTGACGCATTCGGGTAGGACAGCGCCGCGAACACGGCCTCACCCAAGGGTAATCCCGAGCGTCGCCACCCCTACATGAAGGCATCCATCTCATCGGCTTTCACCGGTACTCCACGCGCCCGTCGTCAATCAAATCCGGGCTTGGGTTTTGATGTGCCGTCGCACCAAGTAACGCGCAACTTCAGCAAATCGTAAACATCATCCCTGCTGCTGACAGCAAGCATCGTCAGGCAGTGTCTCTCGTCGTTAGCGAGGCTGAACAAGGCTCGGAACCAGCAAATCGCCCACGCAGATATCCGGTGATCATCGTAGAGTCATACAGCCATTGGCTGTTGCCGGATGCAACAGTGATCTTCAGGCAAGGCACTTTGGTCTGCCCGCCCTTCAGCGTCAACTCATCCCGGTCTGCGCCGGGCGGTTGCGCGTCAATGCGTTTGATGTTGAGTGACAGGCGCGCTATTTCCTGGCGCACCTTTATGCAAAACGGGCAGGTCTTGTATTGATACAAGGTCAGATCCTGGCATTGCAGGTCGGCGCTTTGCTGTGCGGCCTGCGAGCGGACGATGCCTTTGGGCCGGGTGAGCTTTTCCTTGAGCAGCATCACCGGGCCGAGGATGGTGCGCAGGGTCTTGAAGAAGGTTCTGATGATAATTTTCATGCCTAATTTTAAGGGGCATGAAAACCGCTAAAGCTCCGGCGACTCAGCCCCGCATCAAGGCCTCAATCCCGTCTGCATCCACCGGCACGCCGCGGGTCATCAACTCACACCCGTCTTTCGTCACCAGCGCATCGTCCTCGATGCGGATGCCGATGTTCCAGAATTCTTTCGGCACGCCTTTGGCCGGGCGCACATAAATGCCGGGCTCTATCGTCAGTACCATGCCGGGCCGCAGGATGCGTGAGGGCTTTTTCATGACGGTCTGGCCCAGCATGTCTTTTTCTTCACGCGGCTTGCTGCCAGGCTCGGTGTAGTCGCCGCAGTCATGTACGTCCATGCCCATCCAGTGGCTGGTGCGGTGCATGTAAAACTGGCGGTAGGCGCCGGACGCGAGTACGTCGTCGACGTTGCCGTGCTTTGCCTTGGGCAGCAGGCCGGTGTCGAGCATGCCCTGCGCCAGCACGCGCGTCGCGGCGTCGTGCGGGTCATTGAAGCGCTTGCCGGGTCTGGTGACTTTTACTGCGGCGTACTGCGCCTGCAGCACGATGTCATACAGCGTGCGCTGAGCTGGCGTGAATTTGCCGTCGGCCGGAAAGGTGCGCGTGATGTCACTCGCATAGCCGCCCAGCTCGCAACCGGCGTCTATCAGGCACAGCTCGCCGGGCTTGAGCTCGGCCTCACCGGCGCGGTAATGCAGGATGCAGGCGTTGGCACCGGCAGCGACGATGCTGGTGTAGGCCGGGTATTCGGAGCCGTTGCGGCGGAACTCATGCAGCAGTTCGGCTTCAAGATGGTATTCACGCAGGCCGCCCTTGACGGGAAAGCGCAGCATGGCGGCCGAGGTCTGCATGGCGCGCACATGGGCGGCGGCAGAAATCTTGCCCGCACGGCGCAGGATGGCGATTTCATGCGCGTCCTTGGTCAGGCGCATTTCATCGAGCAGGCCGCACAGGTCATGCTGGCTTTGCGGGCATTCCGCCCCCATGCGGGCACGTGCGCGCACGCTGCCCAGCCAGCTGTCGACCTGGGTTTCCAGCCCCTTGTGGGTCGCAAACGGAAACCACACCGCCTTCTGGTTGGTCAGCAGGCCGGGCATTTTTTCAGCCAGCGCCTCGACGCTGAAGGCTGCGTCAACGCCCAGCGATGCGGGTGCGGCTTTCGGCCCAAGCCGGATACCGTCCCAGATCTCGCGCTCCAGGTCTTTTGGGCGGCAAAACAGCGTGCTCTTGCCCGAGGCGTCAATCACCAGCCAGCTGTCGGGCTCGGTAAAACCGGTGAGGTAATAAAAGTAGCTGTCGTGGCGGTAAGGGAAATCGCTGTCGCGGTTGCGCGGCGCCTCTGGTGCAGTAGGCAGCACGGCCACGCCGCCGCCTGCAGCCTTGAGGGCGCGGGCAACCGCAGTGCGGCGCTTTTGGTAAACCGTCGGGGTAGAAGGATTGCTCATGGGTTCGGGCCTGCGGTGGGGGTTTGATTCAGTTCGTCCAGCCGCGCCGGCGTGCCGACATCGGTCCAGGCCTGGGTGTACAGCTCGGCGCTTACCTGCTGATTGTCCATCGCACGCCGTAACAGCGGCGCCAGCGGGGCCTTGAGGCCGTGCGGGTTGCCGGCAGGCAGGCTGTCGAAAAAGGCCTTGCGGTACAGCGCGATGGTGCTGAAGGTCAGGCGCGGCAGGGTTGACGTGGCAGGCAGGTTCAGCGCCAAGCCGTTTTCATCCAGGCCGAAATCGCCCCTGGGGTTGTGCGGCGGATTAGGCACCAGCCACAGGTGGACGAGTTTGCCACTGGCAGCAAAACGCTCAAAAACTGCCTGGGTAAATTCAAAGCCCGGCACAAAAACGTCGCCGGCCAGCACCCAAAAAACGTCGTCCAGCAAAGGCAGGGCCCGGGCGATGCCGCCAGCGGTTTCCAGCGCACTGCCAAAGTCCAGGCCTTCGTGCGAGTATGAAATTGATAGCATACTGCGCCGGTTTTCCGGGGGCCTGGCATCGAAATGACTGGTAATTTGTGCTCCGAGCCAGTCCGTGTTGATGACCAGCCTTGTAAAGCCGCCACGCGCCAGGGCGTCGGTATGCCATTCGATCAGCGGCTTGCCGCGCACCTTCAGTAGCGGCTTGGGTGTGCTGTCGGTCAGCGGCCGCATGCGTTCACCGCGGCCTGCGGCCAGGATCATTGCTGTACCGCCGCCGCTCAAGACTCGTCCCCGCGGTCCAGCGAGCGCTGCTCTGTCCATTCGGGCACAAAACGGTCTGTCAGCGACTGCAGCAGCGCATGCGCCCTGGCCGAGTGGTCGCCGCCCAGGTTGCAGACATAAACATCCAAAGTTACTGCTTTTTGCCCCGGCCAGGTGTGTACGCACACGTGGGAGCCGGCCAGCAGCACCGTCACAGAGATGCCGCCGGGGCCGTGTCCAGTTACCGCACAGGTATGGAATAACTGGTTCACCGCTTGCAGGCCTGACGCGGTGACCGCTTGCAGGCACCAGGCACCCAATTTTTCAGCGTCCAGCATCCACACCGGGTCGCCGCGGCAGTTGTGAAGGTCGGCTGTCAAGTGGAGGCCTCGCATGCCCTGACTTTAGACGATGCCGCCGCGTGTTTCGCCGGTTTTTCCAAACTTGAAGAGATCTAACTGCCAAAACAAAAAATGTTTCTTTAAATGCTCCTTAACCGTTTTGCGATTGTTTTAATGATCATTATAAAATTGTAAAAGATAATTAAAATAGTCTTTATCGAGATAAAGACTACAATCAGCATCATGAAGTATGACGAAGCTGCCACCATTGCAGCGCCTTTGCGCCAACAGGCCGAACAACTCGGCGAACGCCTGTCACGTCTGCGCAAGGCGCGCCGCCTGCGCCAGTCAGATGCCGCCACGCGTGCCGGCATGTCGCGCGTCACAGCAGGGCGTATCGAGCGCGGTGACCCGCGCCAGTCGCTCGGGCAAATCCTGCGCTACCTCGACGCCATCGCACCGGGTACCGATCTGCTCAGCCTGCTGCAGGGCAAGGACCCTTCACTCATCGCGCTTGAAAACGCCGAAGCCACGCGCCGCGTCCGCGTGATGACGCCGGTCCAGCTGAACGAACTCGATTTTTAGGACGGCAACCCGTGGCCACCACACAAACCCGGCTTTTTGCCTTCGCCCATATTGAAGGCAGCTTTGTGCCGGCCGGCCGCCTGACGCTGACCGAAGAAGCCGACCAGGTGCTGGCCTCCAGTTTTGCCTATGGGCTGCGTTATCTCAAGCGCCCCGACCACTTCACGCTGGACCCGCTCAGCCTGGCGCTGGATGACCTTGAACGGGTGCGCGGGGTTGAAATGATGCCGGCCAACGGCCTGCCACTGTTCGGCGGCATCCGCGACGCCGCGCCTGACGCCTGGGGCCGCCGCGTGATTGAGGCAAAGCACAAGGTACCGGCCAACAGCCTGCCCGAATCGGTCTACCTGCTCGAAGCGGGCAGCGACCGGGTTGGCGCGCTTGACATCCGCGAGTCGCTGGACGCGCTTGAGACCCGCGGCGTCAACGAAGTGCATTCGCTCGACTACATGCTGGAGACCGCCGAACGCATTGACCTCGGCGAAGAAATCCCGGCGCGCCTGACCGACTTTTTCGGCTCCGGTCCGGGCGCTGGAGGTGCCCGACCCAAAGCCTCGGTACGCGATGAAAACGGCCTGCTCTGGCTGGCCAAGTTTCCCAGTCGCGGGGACGCCTTCAACATGGCGATGGCCGAAGTCGCCACACTGACGCTGGCCCGCGAATGCGGCCTTGATGTACCGGCCGTCAAGGTGCTGGACATCAGCGGCTCGCCGGTACTGATGATCCGCCGGTTTGACCGCTACTGGGGGCCTGCAGGCGAGTTGCCTGCGGCAGACGTGGTGCTGCACGACACCCATCCGGCCGGCAAGCTGGTCGAAAAGCGCCTGCCCTTTGTCAGCGCGCTGACACTGGTCGGCTGTGATGAGTTTGAAGCCCGCACCAAGAGCTACCCCGAGATCGCGCAGGCGATCCGCCGCCACGTACACATCGACCAGGTGCGCGCCAACAACCGCGAGCTGTTTGCGCGCATGGCCTTCAACATCTTCGTCAGCAATGACGACGACCACCTGCGTAACCACGGTTTTGTGCGCGACCCGCGCAGCAAAGGCTGGGTACTGAGCCCGCTGTATGACGTGGTACCGCGGCCCGGCGTGGCGTTTGAACGCCTGCTGCACCTGGGCGTCGGCACGCAGGGCAAAGCCGCCACGCTGGACAACGCCATGACGCAGCACGAGGCGTTCACCCTTGACCGCCAGCAGGCGCTGCAGGTGCTGGGCGAGGTGTGGGGCGGCACGCGCCAGTGGATGCGGGTGTTTGAGGCCGCCGGCGCCAGTGGCGAACTGATTGACAAGGTGAAAACGGCCTTTCGCAAACTCGAAGATATTGCCAGCCCCGACCTCGTCAAGTCGATACGCCGTGCTGCCCCCGCATGACGCTGCACCATGGGCGCACGGGGCAAGCAAATAGCCACAGCTAAAATACAGGGTTTCACCTGATCTTTTCCTTCCGGAGCAGCCCCCCATGGCAAACACCCAAATGATGGCAACCGCCATACGCGCACTCGCGATGGACGCCGTCCAGCAAGCCAACTCCGGACATCCCGGCGCCCCCATGGGCATGGCCGACATGGCCGTCGCACTGTGGGGCAGCCACCTCAAGCACAGCCCGCACAACCCCAACTGGTTTGACCGCGACCGCTTTGTGCTGTCCAACGGCCACGGCTCGATGCTGATTTACGCCGTACTCCACCTGACCGGTTACAACCTGCCGATCAAGGAGCTGAAGAACTTCCGCCAGCTGCACAGCAAGACACCGGGCCACCCTGAAGTTGGCTACACGCCCGGCGTTGAAACCACCACCGGCCCGCTCGGCCAGGGCCTGACCAATGCGGTCGGCATGGCGCTGGCTGAAAAGCTGCTGGCCAAGGAGTTCAACCGCGAAGGCCACACCGTGGTCGACCACAACACCTATGTCTTCATGGGTGACGGCTGCCTGATGGAAGGCATCAGCCACGAAGCCGCCGCGCTGGCCGGCGCCTGGAAACTCAACAAGCTGATTGCCCTGTACGACGACAACGGCATCTCGATTGACGGCCAGGTCACGCCCTGGTTCATCGACAACACCGCCGTGCGCTTTGCCGCCTACGGCTGGAACGTGCTGGGCCCCATCGACGGCCATGACGCCGAACTGGTGGCCAACTCGATTGCCGGCGCCAAGCATTCAAACGACAAGCCGACGCTGATCATCTGCAAGACGCACATCGGCAAGGGCTCGCCGAACCGCGCCAACACTGCCAAGGCCCATGGCGAACCGCTGGGCGCTGAAGAAATCAAGCTGACGCGCGAAGCCCTGAACTGGCCGTACGCGCCGTTTGAAATCCCGAAGGAAGTGCACGACGACTGGGATGCCAAGGCCAAAGGCCTGGTTCTGGAAGCCGACTGGGACGCCCGATTCGCAGCTTACAAGGCCGCCCACCCGGCGCTGGCCGCCGAGTTGGTGCGCCGCATGAAGGGCGAGCTGCCAAAAAGCTTTTCGCAACTGGCGGTGGACACCGTTATTGGCGCGCACACCAAAGCTGAAACCGTCGCCTCACGCAAGGCGTCGCAACTGGCGCTGGAATCATTTACCGCCGGCCTGCCAGAACTGCTGGGCGGCTCGGCCGACCTGACCGGCTCCAACCTGACCAACACCAAAGCCACGCCAGCCCTGCGCTTTGACATGAATGGCGAGGTGGTGCTGACGGCCAACGCAGACGGCGTCAGCGCCGGCGGCCGCCACATCAACTACGGCGTGCGCGAGTTCGGCATGGCGGCCATCATGAACGGCATTGCGCTGCATGGCGGCTACATCCCCTACGGCGGCACCTTTTTGACCTTTAGCGACTACTCGCGCAACGCCATCCGCATGGCCGCGCTGATGAAGCTGCGCGTCATCCACGTCTTCACCCACGACTCCATCGGCCTGGGCGAAGACGGCCCGACGCACCAGTCCATCGAGCATGCCGCCAGCCTGCGTCTGATCCCCAACCTCGACGTCTGGCGTCCGGGCGATACGGCTGAAACCGCCGTTGCATGGGCCGTCGCGCTGCAGAACAAGACCAAGCCAACCGCCCTGCTGCTGAGCCGCCAGAACCTGCCCTACGCGCCCAAGGACGACCTCGGCCAGATCAGCAAGGGCGCCTATGTGCTGTCCGAGCCAGCAGAGGTCGGCCTGAACAAAAAGGCCCAGGCCGTCATCATCGCCACCGGCTCAGAAGTACAACTGGCACTGAAGGCCCAAGAGCTGCTGGCCACCTACAAAATTGCCGTGCGCGTGGTTTCCATGCCCAGCAATACCACTTTTGACAGGCAAAAACCCGCGTACAAAACCGACGTGCTGCCCGAGGGCCTGCCGCGCATCGCAGTCGAGATGGGCGTGACTGACGGCTGGTGGAAATACGGCTGTGCAGCCGTGGTCGGCATCGACACCTTCGGCGAGTCGGCACCGGCGCCAGTACTGTTCAAGCACTTTGGTTTCACGCCTGAAAACGTCGCCGACACGGTGCGCAAGGTTTTGAAGAAGTAATCCGGCTATCCATCCCTCTCACCCCGTTCGGGCTGAGCCTGTCGAAGCCTGTGTTCACAGGCCAAACCCTTCGACAAGCTCAAGGCGAACGGAATTAAAAGATTTTCAACTTCCAGGAGCAACAGCAGATGACTATCAAACTCGGCATCAATGGTTTTGGCCGCATCGGCCGCAATGTGTTTCGCTCGGCCATCAAAAGCTTCAGCGACATTGAAATTGTCGGCATCAATGATTTGCTGGAGCCAGACTATCTGGCCTACATGCTGAAGTACGACTCGGTGCACGGGCGCTTTGAGGGCGATGTTTCGGTTGAAGGCAATACCCTGATCGTCAACGGCAAAAAAATTCGCCTGAC
>JANYFF010000373.1 GCA_025362825.1 Polaromonas sp.
GGCTTCAAATCGTTTGCGGAGCCGACCAATTTTGTGTTGCCGGGCCAGCTCGTTGGCGTTGTCGGCCCGAACGGCTGCGGCAAATCCAACATCATGGATGCGGTGCGCTGGGTGCTGGGCGAAAGCCGGGCTTCTGAATTGCGCGGCGAGTCGATGCAGGACGTAATCTTCAACGGCACCACCACGCGCAAGGCGGCCAGCCGTTCGAGCGTGGAGCTGGTGTTTGACAACGCTGACCACCGCGCCGGCGGGCAGTGGGGCCAGTTTGCTGAAATCGCCGTCAAGCGTGTGCTGACCCGCGACGGCACCTCAAGCTACTACCTGAACAACCAGCCAGTGCGCCGCCGCGATGTGCAGGACGTTTTCCTCGGCACGGGCCTCGGGCCGCGCGCCTACGCCATCATCGGCCAGGGCACCATCAGCCGCATTATTGAATCCAAGCCCGAAGAGCTGCGCCTGTTTCTGGAAGAAGCTGCCGGCGTGTCGAAGTACAAGGAGCGCCGCCGCGAAACCGCCAACCGCCTTTCGGACACGCGTGAAAACCTGACCCGTGTCGAAGACATTTTGCGCGAGCTCAATGCCAACCTGGACCGGCTTGAAAAGCAGGCTGAAGTGGCGCTGCGCTACAACAAGCTGCAGGCTGACGGCACGCTCAAGCAACACCAGCTGTGGTTTTTGAAACGTGCCGAAAGCGAAGCCGACCAGGCCCGTGTCAAAGCTGATGCCGAAACAGCCGTCAATGCACTGGAAAGCCGCGTCGCCGACCTGCGCCACATTGAAGCCGACCTGGAAACCATTCGTCAAGCGCATTACGCCGCGGGCGACCACGTCAACCAAGCCCAGGGCAAGCTGTACGAAGCCAGCGCCGAAGTCGGCCGGCTGGAAGCTGAAATCCGTTTTGTGGTCGACGGCCGCCTGCGCGTCGAGCAGCGCCTGACACAGCTGAAAGATCAAACCGCGCAGTGGGCCACCCGCAAGGAAGACTCCGCCGTCGAGCTTGAAAGCCTGTCCGAGCAGGCCGTCAATGCCGAAGAAAAAGCCGAACTGCTGGCCGCGCAAAGCGAAGACCAGGTCGGCCAGTTGCCGGCCCTTGAAGAAACCCTGCGCAGTGCCCAGGCCAAAGCCAACGAGCAGCGCGCCAGCGTGGCGCAGGTGCAGCAGCAGATACAGGTGCTGGCGGCCGACCAGCGCAACATTGAAGAACAGTCGCGTACCCTGGGTCTGCGGCTCGAGCGCCTGACGGCTGACCGCAATGCCCTTAATGCACCCGACGAAGCGCGCTTGGTCAACCTGAATGCCCAGTTCACTACGGCGCAGGAAGCCCAGGCCGAAGCCGAAGGCCGCCTGCACGAGCTGACGGACAGCGTGCCGCAGTTAGACGAAGACCGCCGATCCAAACAGCAGGCCGTCAATTCAGAATCGGCCAAACGCGCAGAACTCTCTGCCCTGCTTGAGGCGCTGAAGGCGCTGCAGGAAAAGGTCAAGACCGACGGCAAGCTCAAGCCCTGGCTGGCCAAACACGGGCTGGACAGCCTGCAGGGCCTGTGGAGCCGCATCCACATCGAGCAGGGCTGGGAGAATGCCCTGGAAGCCGCGCTGCGCGAGCGGCTTGGCGCGCTTGAAGTCTCACGGCTGGACATGGTGCGCGGTTTTGCCGGCACCGATGGCCGCGATGCACCGCCTGCCAAGCTGGCGTTTTACTCGCCACCCAATGCCGCGTTGCCGGGCAAGGCCAATGCATCGATAGGCCTGAAGCCGCTTGCTGATCTGTTGCGGCTGAACGATGCCGGGCAGTCGGCGCTGCTGGGTGACTGGCTCAACGGCTGCTACACCGCAGACAAGCTTGACGACGCCCTGGCTGCACGCGACAAGCTGCAGGCCGGCGAAGTTATTTTTGTCAAAAGCGGCCATGGCGTCACGCAGTACAGCGTGAGCTTTTATGCGCAAGATTCAGAACAGGCCGGCTTGCTGGGCCGCGCGCAGGAAATTGAAAACCTCGACAAGCAGTTGCGTGCCCAAGTAATGATTAGCGAAGAGGCACGCAACGCGCTGGTGCGAGCCGAAGCCGCCTATGCAGATGCTGCGCAGCGCCTGGGCACTGCGCGCCGCGAAGCCGCTGAAGGACAGAGCCGCGCCCATGAATTGCAGGTCGAAGTCTTGCGGCTCACGCAACTGGCCGAGCAGACCCGTGCGCGCAGCGAGCAGATCCAGTCCGACATGGGCGAGATTGATGCGCAGCTCGGCGAACTGCAGGAGCGCAAGGTCACCGCCGAAGGCCGTTTTGAAGAGCTGGACATGCAACTGGCCGACAGCCAGGAGCGCCATGCGCAGCTCGATGACCGCGTGATTGAAACCGAGCGCAAGCTGGCTGAATCGCGCGAGCAGCAGCGCGCACTGGAGCGGCAGTCGCAGGAGGCGCAGTTTGCGCTGCGCAGCCTGGCGTCGCGCCGTGAAGAGCTGGCACGGTCGATACAGATTGCGGCGCAGCAGGCTGAAACGATAGCGCAGGAAGAACAGCGCGCCAAAGAAGAACTCTCACGCCTGACGGATGCTGCGGCGCAGGCCGGGCTTCAGTCGGCCCTGAGCATCAAGCTGGAGCGCGAGGCCGAGCTTGGCGCCAAACGCAGCCATTACGACGACCTGACCAACAAGCTGCGTGCCAGCGATGAGCGCCGCCTGCAGCTCGAACGCGAACTCGATCCGCTGCGCCAGCGCATCACCGAGTTCCAGCTCAAGGAGCAGGCTGCCCGCCTGGGTTATGAGCAATATGCGCAGCTTCTGCTGGACGCACAGGCCGATGTGGCTGCGGTGGAGCTGTCCATCCAGTCGGGCAACGTCAGGGCGGTTGGCCTGCAGGGAGAGATAGACCGTATCAACCGCGAAATCCTGTCGCTGGGCGCCGTCAACCTTGCGGCGCTGGACGAACTCAGCACGGCGCGCGAACGCAAGCAGTTTCTGGACGCGCAGTCAGCCGACCTGAACGAAGCCATGACCACGCTTGAAGACGCGATTCGTAAAATTGATGCCGAAACCCGCGATCTGCTCGCCAGCACTTTTGCCACGGTCAACGAGCATTTCGGCAAGATGTTCCCCGAGCTGTTTGGGGGCGGCAATGCGCGGCTGGTGATGACGGGCGAAGAAATCCTTGACGCCGGTGTGCAGGTGATGGCCCAGCCACCTGGCAAGAAAAACCAGACCATCCATTTGCTGTCGGGTGGCGAAAAAGCCCTGACCGCGATTGCGTTGGTGTTCGCGATCTTCCAGCTGAACCCGGCACCGTTTTGTCTGCTGGATGAGGTGGATGCGCCGCTGGACGATGCCAACACCGAGCGTTATGCCAAGCTGGTCTCCAGCATGAGCAAAAGCACGCAGTTTTTGTTCATCAGCCACAACAAGATTGCCATGGAAATGGCCGAGCAATTAATCGGCGTGACCATGCAGGAGCAAGGTGTGTCGCGCATCGTGGCGGTAGACATGGAGTCTGCCCTGAACCTTGCCGACGTCACCTGACAAACGACCCGAAACCCTACAACCCGAGCACATGATTTCATTACAGATCAGTTTGGCCATTGTTGGTGGCGTGGTGCTGGCAGGCGTGGTGGCACACAGCACCTGGTCAGCACGCAAAAATCAGCCCAAACGCGCCACGCCGGAAGTCGCACCCCCGCCTGAGCCACGACCGGACCAGCAGGGGCAGTTTCTGGAGTCGGCTGAGGACCGGCAAGAGCCGCGCTTTGACACCGACGGTGCTGCCAGCCTGGCCCCTTTGACACGCATGATGGCACTCGAAAAAAAGCCCGGGCTGGATGCGCTGATAGACGTGATTGCCCCGGTTGTAGTGGATTCCGTAGTGTCGGGCGAAGCCGCGCTGGCGGCCATGCCCACCACGCGGCGGGTGGGCAGCAAGCCGTTTGGCGTAGAGGGCCTGAGCGTTGCCAGGAACGAGTGGGAGTTTCCGGCGCCGGGCCAGCGCTACAACGCGTTCCAATGCGGCGTGCAACTGGCAAACCGCGTCGGGGCCCTGAACCAGATTGAGTATTCGGAATTTGTCATGAAAGCGCAGGCTTTTGCAGACGCCATTGGTGGCGAGCCGGAGTTTCCCGAGATGCTCGATGAGGTGGCTAGAGCCCGCGAGCTTGACCAATTCGCCAGTGCACACGATGCGCAGCTCAGCTTTACCCTGCGTGCCATTCACACAGCCTGGAGCCCTGGGTATGTGCAGCAGCGTGCTGCCCGGCTCGGCTTTGTTGCGGGCTCTATCCCCGGCCGCATGGTGCTGCCGGCCAACCAGCAGGGCGGCGCGCCCATACTGGGTCTGTCGTTTGACACCCAGGCGGCGATGGCCGAAGACCCCGAACAGACGGCGCTGCGCGAAGTCACGCTGTCACTAGACGTGCCGCAAGTGCCGCGGTCCGAGCAGCCTTTTGTACGCATGCGTGAATCGGCCATCGCTTTGGCCGCCAGCATGGACGGCACCATCATCGACGACAACGGCAACGTTATCCACGTCGATGCGATGGACGTGATCGGCTCCGAACTGGAGCAGCTGTACGACACGCTGGACGAGCGCGACCTTTCGGCGGGTTCGATCCTTGCGCGGCGGCTGTTCTCGTAACGGCCGGCCTGCACGTGAACACAGATCTTTTTGGGGAGGCACCCCGGCGTGCATCAGCTGCGGATATCAAACGGGTAAAGGACTTGCATGTCCAACTGCATGCCCATGCCCATCGCTACTACGTGCTGGACGATCCGCAAGTCCCCGACGCCGAGTACGATCGGCTTTTCAGGGAGCTGCAGGCACTGGAGGCAGCGCATCCGGAGCTGCAAAGTCCCGATTCACCAACGCAGCGTGTAGGCGGCAAGCCGCTGGCTCAATTTGCCAGCGTGCGCCACAAGGTGCCCATGCTCAGCATACGTACCGAAACGGATACCGAAGCAAGTGGTGCTAAAAACTTCGACACCCGCGTTCGCAAGGAGCTTGGCCTGAAAGAGGGCGATCCGGAAGTTGAATACGTCGCCGAGCTTAAGTTCGACGGTCTGGCGATGAACCTGCGTTACGAAAACGGTGTGCTGGTCCAGGCAGCAACGCGTGGGGACGGCGAAGTCGGTGAAGAGGTGACGCAAAACATGCGCACTGTCCGGCAAATCCCTTTAAAACTGCCTGCCGATGCTCCAGAAGTTATCGAGGTGCGCGGTGAGGTGTATATGCGCCGCGCCGACTTTGAGGCGCTCAATGAACGCCAGCGCGAGAAGATTGCCAAGGGTGCCAAAGGTGAAAAAACCTTTGTGAACCCGCGCAATGCTGCGGCCGGCGGCGTCAGGCAACTTGACCCGGCGATTGCCGCCGACCGCAGCCTTAGCTTCTTTGCCTACGGTCTTGGCGAAATCACGCCGCCCGAGCAGGGCGGCCCGGTGTTCGGCACCCATCTGCAACTGTTGCTGACCCTTAAATCATGGGGTTTTCCGGTTGCAGCCCAGACATCGCCTGCCCAAGGCGCTACTGAATTAATAGCATTTCACGAAAACATGCGCAGGCAGCGCGACGCCTTGCCCTATGACATCGATGGTGTGGTCTACAAGGTCAACAGCCTGGAGCTGCAAAGGCAGCTGGGGTTTGTGACGCGTGAACCGCGCTGGGCCGTGGCGCACAAATATCCGGCGCAAGAGCAATTGACGACCGTTCTGGCGATTGATGTCCAGGTCGGCCGCACCGGCAAGCTGACGCCGGTGGCCAAGCTGGCGCCAGTGTTTGTCGGTGGCGTGACGGTGACCAACGCCACCTTGCACAACGAAGACGAGGCGCGCCGCAAGGACGTGCGGGTGGGTGATACGGTGATCGTGCGCCGGGCCGGCGATGTCATCCCGGAAGTCGTGGGTGTAATGCCTGAAAAGCGTCAGGAAGGCGCCTTGCAGTTCACCATGCCGCGACAATGCCCGGTGTGTGGCTCTGACGCCGTGCGCGAAGAAGGCGAAGCCGACTACCGCTGTACGGGTGGCCTGTTTTGCGGCGCCCAGCGCAAGGAGGCCATCCTGCACTATGCGCACAGGCGCGCCGTCGAGATTGAGGGACTGGGCGACAAGCTGGTCGAACAGATGGTGGATGCCAGCATCATTCGCACCTTGCCCGACCTGTACAAACTGGGCCTGACGTCGCTGGCGGGCCTGGACCGCATGGCTGAAAAATCTGCCCAGAATTTGCTTGAGGCGCTGGAGAAATCAAAGCAGACGACCTTGCCGCGCTTTATTTTTGGCCTCGGCATTCGCCATGTCGGCGAGGCAACAGCCAAGGCGTTGGCCAAACACTTTGGCAAGCTCGACGGGATCATGGGCGTGACGGCTGAGGACGCGCCTTCCACAGAGCGGCTCGCCGAAGTCGATGACGTGGGCCCCATCGTGGCGGAAAGTATCCACACCTTTTTCCAGCAGCCGCACAACCGCGAAGTGGTCGAGCAGTTGCGGGCATGCGGCGTGCGCTGGGAAGAGGGCGATCCGGCACCTAGAGCATTTTTGCCGCTTTCAGGCAAGACCTTTGTGATTACCGGAACCCTGCCCACTCTAAGCCGGGATGAGGCCAAAAACCGGGTAGAGGCCGCTGGTGGCAAGGTGGCGGGCTCGGTCAGCAAAAAAACCCACTTTGTTGTGGCTGGCGAGGATGCCGGTAGCAAACTGGTCAAGGCGCAGGAACTTGGCATTGAAGTCATTGACGAGGCTGGCCTTTTAAGGCTGCTCGCCACGGCGGCCTGAGGCTGGCACTACAAGTTTTTACAGGGCTTTGCAAGCCGAACGTCACGCCGAACCAAGCCGTGGCACGTTAAAAGCTCTGGATTAATTTACAGGAGCCTGCTATGAAATCCCTACGAATTCCCTGTTTGCTGGCCGTCGCCGGAGTCAGCGCTTTGCTGTCCGGTTGCGTTGTAGCCCCAATAGGGCGGCCTGTCGGCTATTACGCGCGTCCGGTTTATGTGGAGCCAGCACCGGTTGTCGTGGTCCCTGCACCTTATTACGGTTACCGAGGTTATGGGGGTTATCGCCACTGGCGTTGAACCTGTCCTATGAGCCGTAGTTCGGCGCCGCGATAATCGGTGCATGACCATTCGAGAAATCCTCAAAATGGGCGATGCGCGCTTGCTGCGCACAGCCCAGCCCGTGACCGCGTTTGACACTGACGAGCTGCACATGCTGATCTCCGACATGTTCGACACCATGCGCTCTGTCAATGGCGCCGGGCTGGCCGCGCCGCAAATTGGTGTGGACCTGCAACTGGTGATTTTTGGCACGGATATCATCAACCCGCGCTACCCTGATGCGCCCATCGTGCCGCGCACGGTGTTGCTCAATCCGGTCATCACGCCGCTTGACCCTGACGAAGAGGATGGCTGGGAAGGTTGCCTCTCTGTGCCAGGTTTGCGTGGCCTGGTGCCGCGCTTTTCACATATCCGCTACACCGGCTTCGACCAGTACGGCGACGCGATAGACCGGACAGTGGACGGCTTTCATGCCCGGGTGGTGCAGCATGAATGTGACCACCTGATAGGTGTGCTGTACCCGATGCGCATTCGCGACTTCAAGCAGTTCGGTTTTACCGAAGTCCTGTTTCCCGGCCTGGACGCAGCAGAAGACGACTGAACCGTTTTGCCCTGTTTGGGATATGCTGCGCGTGGCATTCGTGCATATTTCAACAACAGGAGACAAACATGAACAAAAAATCAGCAGGTATTTTGATCGCGGCCTTGCTGGCCGGCGGCTGTGCCATGGCGCAAGGTGCACCGGGCCTGGTCAGCGAGCGCAGCATTTCGGCGAACGCCGCGCTGGAGCTGGCGACCACCAGCCTTGAACGTTGCCGTGCCGATGGTTACAAGGTGACCATCACGGTTTTGAACCGACACGCGCGCACGGCAGTGGTGATCAGCGATGACGGCGTGAATCCGCACACGGTGGAAAACAGCCTGCGCAAGGCCTACACGGCTTTCACAACACGCAGCCCAAGTCTTGACATGGCGAAACGGCCACAGCCCGGACTGGCTGGATTCATGCAGCTTGAAAAAATCACCACGGTAGAGGGCGGTCTGCCTATTTTCGCGGGCAAGGAACTGGTCGGCGCTGTCGGCATCTCCGGCGCGCCCGGCGGCGAAAAGGATTCAGCCTGCGCACAGGCTGGCATCGACAAAATCTCGAAATCGCTGGGCGGTTAAGCCGCAGTATTGACGCCGGCACTGCTGCCGGGTAGTCAGCCACCTGGCGCTCTGGCGCCTAGGCGTTGATCGCCTGCAGCAGCTCGGTTTCGATGGCGATTTGTGCCTTGTTTTGCTGCAGTTCCGGGCCGTCAATCAGGAAGGTGTCTTCAACGCGCTCGCCAAGCGTGGTGACTTTGGCCAGCTGCAGGTTGATACGGTGCCGGGCCAGCACCCGTGCAATCAGGTACAGCAGGCCGACGCGGTCACTGGCTGAAACGCTGAGCAACCAACGCTGCGCCTTTTCATCAGGTCGCAGGTCAACGCGGGTGGCAATCGGGAAGCTTTTGACGCGGCGTGATATGCGTCCCTTGCCAGGAGAAGGCAAGGGGCCGAGTTCCTCTATCGTTTTCGCCAGGTCGGCCTCCACCATGGCCGCCAGCTCGCGGAAATGATCGCCCAGATCAGGGCTCACGACCTGGAAAGTATCAAGCGCATAGCCGTTTTTCGCGGTGTGGACCTTGGCATCCAGGATGCTGAAACCAGCCTGGTCAAAATAGCCGCAGATACGCGCAAAAAGATCCGGCGCATCGGGCGTGTACACCAGCACCTGCATGCCTTCTCCGGCCGACGAGCGCCGTGCGCGCACGATCACCTTGACCTTGCCCACATGGCGCGAGAGTTGCCTTGCATGCCATGCAATGTCAGATGCCTCGTGGCGCATGAAATAGCTGACGTCCAGCGTGTCCCACAGCGCCTTGTGGCCTTCAAACGGTTCAGCATGCAGGGCCAGCGTGGTCAGCGCCTCGCGTTTGCGTGACTCAACCTCGGCATCGGCATCCGGTGCCCGGCCGCCGAGCACGCGCAAGGTGTAGCGGTACAGGTCTTCCAGCAGCTTGCCCTTCCAGGCGTTCCAGACCTTGGGACTGGTGCCGCGAATGTCGGCGACGGTCAGCAGGTACAGCGCCGTCAGGTAGCGTTCATTGCCCACGCGTTTGGCGAATGCGGCAATCACTTCAGGGTCGCTCAGGTCTTCTTTCTGCGCAATCCGGCTCATGCTGAGGTGTTCGCCCACCAGGAATTCAGCGAGCTTCGCGTCTTCAGTCGCAATGCCGTGCTGGCGGCAGAACACGCGCACATCCTTGCAGCCCAGCTCTGAATGGTCGCCGCCGCGGCCCTTGGCAATGTCATGGAACAGCGCGGCAATATACAGAATCCACGGCTTGTCCCATCCAGCGGCGAGCTGCGAACACATCGGGTATTCGTGTGAATGCTCCGCCATGAAAAACCGCCTGACGTTGCGCAGCACCATCAGGATGTGCTGGTCGACGGTGTAGACATGAAACAGGTCATGCTGCATCTGGCCGACGATTTTGCGGAAGACCCAGAGGTAGCGGCCGAGCACCGAGGTCTGGTTCATCAACCTGATGGCATGCGTAATGCCTTCCGGTTGCTGCAACAGCCGCCGGAAGGTGTCGCGGTTCACCGGGTCACTGCGAAACGTGCTGTTCATCACGCCGCGTGCGTTGTAGAGCGCGCGCAGGGTTCTTGCTGAAAGGCCACTGATGCCCACCGTCGTCTCGTACAGCAGGAAGGTTTCAAGAATGGCGTGCGGCTCGCGCAAATACAGGTCATCGCTGGCGACTTCCAGCATGCCGGCCTTGTCTGAAAACCGTTCGTTGATCGGGCGTGGGGGATAGGTGCTCGGGTTCAGCCGCTCTTCAATATTGAGCAGCAAAATCTGGTTGAGCTGCGTCACGGCCTTGGCTGCCCAGTAATAGCGTTTCATCAGCGCTTCGCTGGAACGGCGTGGCAATTTGCTGCCGTCAGCCGCCTCAGCCGAATAGCCGAAAGATTCAGCAACCGCTGTCTGCAAGTCAAACACCAGCCGGTCTTCGCGGCGGCCGGCGATCAGGTGCAAGCGTGCGCGGATCAGGTTCAAAAGTGCTTCATTGGCCTTGATCTGGCGGACCTCAAAGGCAGTTGCCAGCCCGTTTCGGGCTAGGTCGTCCCAGGATTTACCAAGTCCTGCAGCGCGCGCCACCCACAGTATGACCTGCAGGTCCCGCAAGCCGCCGGGCGACTCCTTGCAGTTCGGTTCAAGTGAGTAGGGGGTGTTTTCAAACTTGTTGTGGCGCTGGCGCAACTCGAGCGTCTTGGCTACAAAAAAAGCCTTGGGGTCGAGCACCGCGTCGAGCTGCTTTTGCAGCCGCAAGAAATTCTTTTTTGAACCGGCTACAAGCCTGGCCTCAAGCAGTGACGTTTGTACCGTGACGTCCTTAGCG
>JANYFF010000374.1 GCA_025362825.1 Polaromonas sp.
CTGCGGTTGCAGGTCAGGTCGGGCGCCTGGAAAGAAGCGGACACGCGGTCCAGCTCTGTCTGCGTGATGGTGTGCGGTGCGCCGTCGAGCTCGACGATATCCTTGTATTCAGCCTCAACCTGGTCCACAAACTGCTGGCCCTCGGCCTTCACCAGAATCTTGATGCGTGCCTTGTAGATGTTGTCTCGGCGGCCAAAGCGGTTGTAGGCGCGAACCACGGCTTCGAGGTAGTTGAGAATCTGGTGCCAGGGTAAAAACTCGCGCAGGGTGGTGCCGATGATGGGCGTACGGCCCATGCCGCCGCCGACCAGTACCTTGAAGCCCAGCTCGCCACTCTCGTTGTGGACCATGTGCAGGCCGACGTCATGCCAGGCGGTAGCGGCACGGTCTTCCAGTGCCCCTGTGATGGCAACCTTGAACTTGCGCGGCAGGAAGGCGAATTCGGGGTGCAGCGTGCTCCACTGGCGCATGATTTCGGCAAACGGCCGTGGATCGGCCAGCTCGTCAGCTGCAATGCCGGCACGCTCGTCGCTGGTGATGTTGCGGATGCAATTGCCGCTGGTCTGGATGCCATGCATGTTGACGCTGGCCAGCAAGTCCATCACATCGGCCGACTTGTCGAGCGGAATCCAGTTGTACTGGATGTTCTGGCGCGTGGTGAAGTGCGCATAGCCCTTGGTCAGGTTCGTCTTGACCGACTGGCCACCCATAAGCGGTATGTCGCCAAGCTTGTCCTGGGCAATTTGCGCGCCGTCAAACAGCGTCGCGTCGGGCTGGTCATAGTCACGGGCGATGGTCGCCAGCACGCGCAGCTGGGCGCTGGAGAGTTCGCCGTAAGGCACGGCGACGCGCAGCATTGGCGCATAACGCTGGACGTACCAACCGTTTTGCAGGCGTAGCGGGCGAAATTCGTCTTCGGGCAATTGCCCTGCCTTCCAGCGTGTGAGCTGGTCACGGTACTGTCCGGCCCTGGCCTTGACAAACTGGCGGTCAAATTCGGTGTATTGGTACATGGTTACGCGGTGTCAAATAACAGAGTAGCGGTTTAGATGGAGATGAGTTTCATACCGGCATAGGCCAGCAGCACGGATAGCAGTGAGCGGACAACCCGGTCAGGCGTCTTGTGCATCAAGTAGCTTCCGAGCCAGATTCCGGGGAGCGAGCCGGCTAGAAGTTTGGCAAGCAGCGGCCAGTCGACTGTGCCTATGCTGGCATGTCCGAGCCCGGCTACGAGTGTAAGCGGGACGGCATGGGCAATGTCCGCAGCGACGATGCGGTTCAATGGCAAGGCGGGATACAAAAGCATCAAAATGGTTACGCCAATCGCACCGGCGCCTACCGAAGTCAGGGTTACCAGCGTGCCTATAACTGCGCCAAAGAGTATGGGCAGGCTCCAGTGCTGGGCCTTCGTAGCGTTTTCAAGCAATTCAGGCGCGATCTGTACCGGGGCAGCCTTGCCGCGCAATGCCTTGTACAGGGTTGCGGCGGCAGTCAGCAGCAGCGCCACGCCCAGTGTGGTGGTCATCACGGCCTGTATGCCCGGCAGGGCGGGGTCTGCAAGTTTGAGCACATACAGGGTCAGCAGCGATGCAGGGATGCTGCCCACCGCGACTTGGCCGACGATTCGCCAATCGATAAGTCTGGAGCGTGCGAGGTTGATGGTGCCACCCATTTTGGTGAAAGCGGCAAACAGCAGGTCGGTGCCGATGGCCAGATGCGGCTTGATGCCGAAACCGAAGATCAGCAAGGGCGTCATCAGCGAGCCGCCGCCCACACCTGTCAGGCCTACGACAAGACCCACGGCGAACCCGGCAAATACAAAGGCAAATTCGTGCATAGGCGAGGAATATAAGCGCCCGACTTATGAAAACAAACTACAGATTTGTTCTTCCTTTATGTGCATAAGCTTATTCTCAAAGTCGTGTTCAAGGAACGGATCGTGCACCAAAGCAGGTCTGCCAAATGTCCCCTCCAGGTAACTGTGCATGTGAAGCGTTTACGCTGGTACAGTCCTTCTTTTTTGATGCATTGCCGGGGGTGGTCAATGCGTCAGCTGCGCAGAATTCGATTACTTTTGGAGAAACCCTTGAAACTTACCCAACGCGCCCTGCTTGGCGGTGTGATCCTGATGGGAGCTGCCTTTGTGCAAGCCGCAGGAAAGCAGCCGATCAAAATCGGCGAGATCAACAGCTATTCAACGATTCCACAATTCACCTTGCCCTACAAGCAGGGCTGGCAACTGGCCGTCGAGGAAATCAACGTGACGGGTGGCTTGCTCGGTCGCAAGGTCGAAGTGATTGCGCGCGACGATGCGGGCAAGCCTGAAGAAGCCTTGCGTCATGCGATCGAGCTGACGTCAAAAGAAAAAGTGGATGTGCTGGCTGGCGGATTTTTGTCCAATGTAGGTTTGGCCCTTGCTGATCACGCACAGAAAAATAAGCGTGTGTTCATCGCCAGCGAACCGCTGGCTGACGCCATCGTCTGGGAAAAGGGCAACCGTTACACCTTCCGGCTGCGACCCAGCACCTACATGCAGTCTGCCATGCTGGTGGAAGAAGCTGCAAAGATGCCGGCCAAGCGCTGGGCCACGATTGCTCCCAACTATGAATACGGCCAGAGTGCGGTGGCCAGCTTCAAGGAGCTGCTCAAGGCCAAGCGCCCCGATGTGCAGTTTGTCAGCGAGCAATGGCCCGCGCTGGGCAAGCTCGAAGCCGGCACCACGTTGCAGGCAACGATGCAGAGCAAGCCTGATGCCATTTTCAATGTGACCTTTGGCGCCGATCTTGCCAAACTGGTGCGCGAAGGCAATCAGCGCAATATTTTCCCGAAAACGCCGGTGGTGTCGTTGCTGTCTGGTGAGCCCGAATACCTTGACGTGCTCAAGGACGAAACGCCCAAAGGCTGGATCGTCACCGGCTATCCGTGGGATCAGATCGACTCGCGCGAGCATGCGAGTTTTGCGGCCAATTACTATCGCCGTTTTAACGAATACCCCAAGGTCGGTTCAGTGGTGGGCTACGCCACCATGCAGGCTATTTTTGCGGCCATCAAAAAGGCCAATTCAACCGACAACGAGAAGCTGGTGACGGCGCTGCGTGGCCTGAAGTTCTCGACGCCCTTCGGACCAGCCGAGTTTCGGGCGCTGGACCAGCAATCGACCATGGGCGCCTATGTGGGCAAACTGGACCTGCGTGGCAACAAAGGCACGATGGTTCAATGGCGTTATGCCGATGGCAAGGCCTACATGCCCAGCGATGCCTATGTCAAGGCAAAGCGCCCGGCTGAAGCCATGAAATAAAAATCTGCAGCAGCGCGGCGGGCGGGGTCAGGGTCCGGGCCGCTGCATTCCCCGCATAATCCAAGGCAAATGCAAAATACGGATGGCGATGCGGGCAAGCGGATTTTCGTAAAGGTGTTCGGCTTTACTGACGTCGAACGCCACGCGCTGAACACTGTTTTTCGCCTGTCCGAATCGCGGCCATTGGTCTATTCCTTGTGGAGCGCCGAAGCGCCGCAAAAGGCCGAACTTGCCCTGCTAGATGGCGACAGCTGGGAGGCAGCGCTTGAGCTCGCCAATCCTGCGCATGATGTACTCAAAATTATCTGGATAGGTGAAAAGCCGCCCCGCCATGCGACGCAGGTTTTTGCACGGCCGGTGCAATGGGCTGCAGTGATTGAGGGGCTGGATCAGCTCAATTTTCCCGAATCTCCAGAGTCAGCACCCCAGAGCCTTGATGTTGATCTGGATTTTGACCTCGAACCGCAGCTTGATTTTGATATTTCTGGCGCGGCACCTTTGGTAGATATCGATTTCGACCTTGGCGCGCAGACGGCTGGCGAGGCAGACGCCGAAGTCAGTACCGCACCGATGCCACTGAAGCCCGTCGCCGTTGTCAGCGAAGGCCCGCGCGTGCTGATTATTGGGGCCGATCTGGAAACGCGTCTTTATTTGCGCGCCCGGCTGTCGATCGCAGGACTGGTGCTGGTGGACGAGGCCGCTACTGGCGCCGAAGCCCTGCAAATGGCTGCCTCGACCGGGTATGTGACCTTCATTCTGGACAAGGCCGTGGGCGACATGAGCTGCTGGAAGCTGGTCCGTGCGATGCGCAAATCGGCGTTGGGCGTGGGCAAGGTGATCCTGATCGGCCGTGATCTCTCATCTGTTGATGCCTTGCGCGCAAGATTCCTGGGCCTGGCCGGTGCCCTTCGCAAACCCCTGCATCCGGGCAGGCTGGCCGCTCTTTTAAGCCGCTTCAGGTATTCAAGCCGCTAACGCAGACCTGAGTGCGGGCCTGAGTCTTGGCATCAAAGCTTGCGACAGCTGGTATTCAACCGGCAGCGGCTCCCCATGCAACTGCGCGGCGAGCAATTCAGCGCACAGGGCAGCAAAGCTCAGGCCCCGCGACCCCATGCCGCTGCATACCCATACCTCAGCACCAGACGCGGCTGTAGCAATACGTCCCAGGACCGGTAAACGGCCTGGCGTGGCACAGCGAATGCCAGCCCAGCCCTGAATCTTTTCTGTACGAAATGCGCTTGCCAGAGTGGCTGCCGTCGCTGGCAACAGTGCCTGCAAGCGCGCCAGATTTTCCAGGTGGTCCGCTGGCCGGATGGCCAGGTCTTCATCGTCACGCTGGTAGCTCGACCCTATCATCCAGCGCAGTCCCGATGGCCCGGGGATGCCGGGAAACAGACTGCCATGGCCATTGACGGGAAAGCGCGGCAGGCCTTGTTGTTCAGCCTCATGCTGTGCCCATGAGACCTGGCCACGTACCGCCTGCAATGCCAATGGCAGCGGATTGACAGAGGCCGCCAGGGCAGGGCTCCCGGTTGCCGCTGCAATCACCACCATGGCGGCTTCGGCCAATACGCTGCCAGCAACGTCCAGCACTTGCCATCCATCGTGCGTGACGGCCAGTGAGGCGGCCGTTGCATTGCCCTGCCACGTCACACCCGGCGTATTCAGCCAGGCGTTGACGAGGCTTGCGGGCTTGATCCAGCAGGCGCGCGGGTGCCACAAGGCGGCGTCGGTATTCGTTAGCCCGGCGAATTCAAGTTGCGCAGCAGTCGCTGCATGGCTCCAGTCTGCTGCGGCGTCTGTCCACGATTGCGCCCAGGCTCGTGGCAGGCTTTTGCTGGAGCCTTCTGTGCGATGTTCCAGCACGCCTGTCGGGTCCCAATCGGAGCCGCGATCAAGCAATGCATCGGCCTGCTGTAGTGTCAGGCGCACACCGCTACGCGACAGCCTTGAAAGCTGGCTGTCGTCAGGCGAGACGTGCGGCACCAGCAACCCTACAGGCAGTCCTGAGGCGCCGCCAGCGGGTGCGCTGGCGGCGTCCAGCACCGTCACCTGCCAGCCGCGCCGCGCCAGGCTGCTGGCTACAGCGCCCCCGGCCAGACCTGCACCTATGACAACGCAAGTGGCAGGTCGCCGGGCTTGCGTTGCGGTGTGATGGACGGGCTTTTTGGGCTCCCAGGGCGGGTTGTACTCGCCCCGCAGGTTGTCGCGCTTGGGCGGTATGCCCGGCGTTTTTTTGAGGATAAATCCGCTTTGAGTCAATGCTTCCCGTACGGCGCGCGCAATCGTCCAGGTCGCAATCCGGGTGCCGCGCCTGCAACACCGGGCCACGGCCTTCAAGGTGTGGACGTCCCAGATATCGGGATTCTTTGGCGGGCTGAAGCCATCGAGATAAACCGAGTCAGCCTCAAAGCGCTGCTGTTTGAGCATGGCTTTGGCATCGCCTATGCACAGCGTCAGCAGCACATGTCCGCATTCAAACACCAGCCGGTGTACGCCCGGCAGCAAGCCCCACAGCTGTGCCTGCAGTTGAAGCGCAAAGGGCAGCAGGTCTGGATGCGCAAGCGCACTTCGCAGCACATCAGCAGCACTGGCAGGGTAGGCCTCTGTCGAGACGAAGTGCAGCAGTTTGGGGCGCGAACTGTCAGCCTTCCAGGCCGCCCAGGTCACAAGGAAATTCAGCCCAAGGCCGAAGCCGGTTTCAAGGATGCGCCACTGGGATTGATCACGCCATGCTGCGGGAAGCCCGCAACCCGCCAGAAAAACTTCGCGCGCCTGTTCGATGCCGCCGAGTTCGCTGCGATAGCGGTCATCAAAACGCGGGCTGTAGGGCGCGCCGCTTTCAGTACCGTCTTCCAGCCACTCAATGCGCTCGGGCACTGCGGCTAGGGCGTAGGGGGCACATAGCCCTGCACCGCATCTGCACCGTCGCCAAAAAAGTGTTTCTCCATCTGCCGAGCCAGGTACTGGCGTGCACGCAGATCGGCCAGGTTCAGCCGGTTTTCATTGACCAGCATGGTTTGCTGTTTCATCCAGTCGGCCCAGGCCTGTTTGCTGACTTCTTCCCACAGGCGTTTGCCCAGCGGGCCAGGGTAGGGCGGAAAGTCCAGGCCTTCGGCTTCTATGCCGAGCTTGATGCATTTAACGAGTCGTGCCATGGGGATGCTTTCGAGTTCTAAAGATGATTTGGGTATTAAGAACTGAATTTATATTCGTTCCAGTTTTCATAGCGTGGTTCCAGAATCCATTTTGTTCGCAATTAAACGTTTTTTGGAAAAGAGAACCTCCATGACTTCACGCCGTCACTTTATCAATGTTTCCACGCGCGGGGCCCTGGCCGCAGCTTTGGCGGTATCGCTGGCGGGGACAAGCCTCGCCAGCTTTGCGCAAAAGCCGCCCGTTACGCTGCTCAATGTGTCGTATGACCCGACACGTGAACTTTATGTGGATTACAACGCAGCCTTCAGCAAATACTGGAAAGCCAAAACCGGCCAGGAAGTCACCATCAAGCAGTCGCATGGCGGCTCTGGCAAGCAGGCCCGATCCATTATTGACGGGCTGGACGCCGACGTGGCCACCCTGGCCTTGGCCGGCGACACCGATGCGCTGGTGAAAAATGGCGCCTGGCTTGCTGCCGACTGGCAAAGGAAGCTCCCCAACAACTCGTCACCGTACACCTCGACCATCGTGCTGGTGGTTCGCCAGGGCAACCCAAAGGGCATCAAGGACTGGGATGACCTGGTCAAGCCCGGCGTCAGCGTGATCACGCCAAACCCGAAAACTTCCGGCGGCGCCCGCTGGAACTACCTGGCTGCCTGGGAATTTGCCAAACGCAAATATGGCGGCGATGCAAAGGCCAAGGTTTTTGTCGCCAAGCTGTATGGCAACGTGCCTGTGCTCGATGCCGGTGCCCGTGGTTCCACCATCACCTTTGCGCAGCGCGCCCAGGGCGATGTGCTGATCGCGTGGGAAAACGAAGCCTACCTGCTGGAAAAGGAATTCGGTGCCAAGTTTGACGTGATCGTGCCCTCCATCAGCATCCTGGCCGAGCCGGCGGTTGCAGTGGTTGATAAAAACGTCGACAAAAAAGGAACGAGAGCCGTTGCAGAGGAATACCTGAAGTACCTGTATTCCGAAGAGGGCCAGGACATCGCCGGACGTAATTTCTACCGTCCTGCGGCCTCCGAAAAAGCCAAGGCCAAGTATGCCAAGCAGTTCGCCAAACTGAACCTGTTCACCATTGACCAGGCTTTCGGGGGCTGGACCAAAGCCGACAAGGCGCATTTCGCTGATGGCGCGTCCTTTGACCAGATCTATTCAAGAAAGTAACCCCCCGAAGCGGCCTGTGGCCACCTCCCCCCAGGGGGGACCCGCTGCGGCCCGGCGAAGCCGGTTCCGCGCCGGCACTGGTAGAGAAAACAGTCACACGACGCTTGGTTAGCCAAGGCACATCAGGGAATAAAAAAATGTCCGTACAACAATCCGTATTGCTGATTACAGGCAGCCCGTCGGAGCAGTCGCGATCGGCGGCGCTGCTCGACTCTGTAGCCGAACGGCTGTCAAGGCAAAAGAACCTGACAGTCGACAGGCTGAACATACATGAACTGTCGGCTTCAGCCTTGCTGCTCGCTGACTGGAACCATCCATCGATCGTTGCCGCAATTGCCCAGGTGGCGCGGGCGCGTGCAGTGGTGGTGGCCACGCCGGTTTACAAGGCGGCTTACAGCGGCGTGCTCAAGGTGTTTCTGGACTTGTTGCCGCAAACCGCCTTGAAGGAAAAAACCGTTTTGCCGCTGGCAACCGGCGGCAGTCCGCACCACATGCTGGCGCTGGACTACGCGTTGCGGCCCGTGCTGCAGGCCCTGTCAGCGCGTCATATTCTGCCGGGTGTGTATGCAACTGACAGCCAGATTCCGCAGACCGGGAGCAAGGCCTACAGCGTCGGGCCGGAGATAGCGGGCCGGCTGGACAAGGCGGTTGCCAACCTGATGCTGGAGGGTTTTCGCGTGTCGGCCACCAGCGGCTTTGAGCCAGTGCATTTCTCACGGGTGCGATGTAGCGTCTGATCCGCCCAGTCCGCTGACGCCGGGTTGCATCGCGTCAGGCAGGCATTTCCATCAATAAAAAATTGTTGCGTCATGCGGCAGGGCAGAGCCTTGCCGCCAAGCGGCGCCATCTACAGAAATTACCAAAAAGGGATACCGGATATGTCACTCACAACCACTCACGCCGAAGAGCCGGCGCCACCGCAGGACAGTCTGTTGCTTGTGCTGCGCGATCTGGCGCTGGGCGTGCTGATCGTGGCCGCACTGGCGCTGATCGTCACCTTCCTGTTGATCCCCGTAGCCCGGGCGCAGGACAAAACCGAGCTTCGCATTGGTTACCAGAAAGCTGCAAGCCTGTTTGTGCTGCAAAAAGCCCAGGGCACGCTTGAAAAGCGTCTGCTACCTTTAAACGCGAGCGTCAAATGGATTGAATTTCCGGCAGGTCCGCAGTTGCTGGAGGGCCTTAACCTGGGCGCTGTGGACGTCGGTTATGTAGGGGAAGCGCCGCCCATCTTTGCCCAGGCGGCGGGTGCCAAATTCGCCTATATCGGTTATGACCCGGCCGCCCCCAAGGCCGAATCCATTCTCGTTCCGAAAGATTCAGACATCAGGTCTGTGGCTGAACTCAAGGGCAAAAAAGTCGTCCTCAACAAAGGAAGCAATGTTCACTACCTGCTGGTGAAGCTACTTGAAAAGAACGGACTGAAGCTCACGGATATTCAGCCGGTGTACTTGCCACCCGCAGATGCGCGTGCCGCGTTTGAGAGCGGGAATGTTGATGCCTGGGTGATCTGGGATCCGTTCGCTGCTGCCGCCGAAAAATCGATAGGTGCGCGTGTCCTGGCGGATGGCAGGGGCGTGGTGAACAACTACCAGTACTACCTGGCCGAACGCGGCTTTGTCGCGAAAAATCCAAAAGTCATCCAGGCGCTTTTTGATGACTCCGTGATATGGGGCCGCTGGCTGAGGGCCAACCTCAGGAGGGCCGCGGAACAGATTGCACCGCTGCAAGGTTTGCCAGTGGATGTGGTTGAACTGAGCCTTAAACGCTATGAATTCAATGTCAAGCCGGTGCCTGACAGCGTGATAGCCGACCAGCAGAAACTTGCCGACACTTTTTTTGACCTCAAGCTGATTCCGCGGGCGATAGCCGTGCGCGACGCGGCCTACACACCCGCACGCTGAACTGCGAAAAGAAAGAACTACACCATGCGTAATTCCACTGCCATCAACTTTCGCCGATATTTCCTGAAGATCGCCAGTACGACCATGGCGCTCTGGGGTCTGGGGGCTGTCGGGGCACAGAGTCCTTCGGCCAAATCTGACCGCGACAAGGCGCCAGAGCAACTGCGTATCGGCTATCAGAAATCCGCGGTGAACCTCGTGATTCTCAAGCAGCAGGATACGCTGGAAAAGCGTTTCCCAAATACCAGAATCACCTGGGCAGAGTTTCCTGCAGGGCCGCAGCTCCTCGAAGCGCTGGCGGTCGGTAGTCTTGAGTTTGGCTTGACGGGCGACTCCCCGCCGGTATTTGCGCAAGCCGCCGGCAAGGATCTTTTTTACGTAGCCGCAGAACCACCCAAGCCCGACAGCTCGGCCATCCTTGTGCTGCAGGATTCCAACGTGCGCTCGCTGGCCGACTTGCGTGGCAAGAAAATCGCCTTGCAGAAAGGCTCCAGCGCCCACTACCTGCTGGTGCGCGCCGTTGAAAAGGCCGGGTTGCAATGGAGCGACATCCAGCCCATCTACCTGGCCCCGGCCGACGCGCGTGCAGCCTTTGAGCGCAAAAGTGTTGATGCCTGGGCTATTTGGGATCCGTTCTACGCGGCCGTAGAGCTGGCCATCAAGCCGCGTGTTCTGACCACTGGCCGAGACCTTTCAAGCAACAACTCGTTTTATCTTGCGTCGCGACCGTTTGTTGCGCAGCATGAAGCGGCCTTGCTGATACTGCTGCAGGAGCTGACGCGTGCTGACAGCATTGCGCAGAACAACCGCAACGAAGTCATCAAGCTGGTCTCGAATTTCAGTGGGCTTGATGCCGGAGTGGTGAGTCTGTTTATCGAGCGACGCCCGGCATCGCCGGTAGGCCCGCTAAGTGCCGCCACGATTTCCGACCAGCAACGTGTGGCAGATGCCTTTTTCAAGCTGGGCCTGATTCCGCGGGCGGTCAGGGTCTCCGCGATCGTGTGGCGAGGTAGTGGCGGCACCGTGGCGCAATTGCGCTGAGTCGCCGCCACGCCCTGTCCCATATCTGGCGCAAGCAACTTCCAATTTTTAACGTTTCAGGCCAACGGCCCCGGTAATTAGGGCATGTGGCGCTATATATTCAGGAGCATTTATGCAGATATTCTGGTTTATACCCACCCACGGTGACAGCCGTTATCTTGGTACCGCAGAGGGCGCCCGCGAGGTCAGCCATGATTACCTGAAGCAGGTGGCTGTGGCCGCCGATACGCTGGGTTATGAGGGTGTGCTGATTCCTACCGGCCGCTCGTGCGAAGACCCGTGGGTGGTGGCTGCCAGTCTGCTGCCTGTGACCAAAAACCTGAAGTTTCTGGTGGCGGTACGGCCAGGGCTGCATCAGCCCAGCCTTGCGGCGCGCATGGCCGCCACGTTTGACCGGCTGTCAGGCGGACGCTTGCTGGTAAACCTCGTCACGGGTGGCGACCAGACAGAACTGGAGGGCGATGGCGTTTACCTCGACCATGCACAGCGTTACGAGCAGTCTGCAGAGTTCATCCGCATCTGGTGTGAAATCCTGGCACGCAGCCACACGGGTGAAAGTTTTGATTACGAAGGCAAACACCTGAGCGTCACCGGCGCCAGGCTGCTTTATCCACCGGTTCAGAAACCCTATCCATCAGTCTATTTTGGTGGTTCGTCGCCGGCAGCCCATGAGCTGGCGGCCGAGCAGGTGGACACCTATCTCACCTGGGGCGAGCCGCCTGCAGAGGTCGCCAAAAAAGTGGCTGACGTGCGCGAGAAAGCTGCCAGGCACGGCCGCACAGTGAACTTCGGCATCCGCCTGCATGTGATTGTGCGGGAGACCGATGACGAGGCGTGGCGTGCAGCTGAAAGCCTGATCAGCCGGCTGGACGACGACACCGTCGTCCGTGCGCAAGCCGTCTTCTCGCGCATGGATTCAGAAGGCCAGCGCCGTATGGCAGCCCTCCATGCAGGCGCAAGAAAGGCCCCCACGCTCGGCACTGATGTGTCCTCGCTGCCCCCCGAGGGGGCGCTGACGCCTAGGGGCGGCCCGTCGGCGTTCAGTCGCACCCGCGAGGACCTTGAAATCAGCCCAAACCTGTGGGCCGGCGTGGGTCTGGTGCGTGGCGGTGCCGGTACCGCACTGGTCGGCGATGCCAAAACCGTTGCGGCGCGTATCGAGGAATACGCGGCGCTTGGACTCGACACCTTTGTTCTCTCGGGCTATCCGCACCTCGAAGAAGCCTACCGCTTTGCCGAACTGGTGTTTCCGCTGCTGTCGCGCAAGGCGAGGGCCAAGCTGGCCGGGCATTCCCTGAGTGGTCCGTTCGGCGAAATTGTGGCCAATGAATACGTGCCGCGCCAGTCGCAAAGCTGATCCACGCCGCCCACTCCAAGCATGCAGAAAGTCTTCCATGTCTACACAACTACGCGAATTGCAGGTTACGCCGCTGCCTGACACCATTGATGCGCCCGGGCTGGGTTTTCTGCCTGTCGGTGCCGGCATTGACGGGCCGCGCTTTTCTGCCGTGGCCTTTCTGCGCGATGTCGGCCACCGGCTGTTGTCGTGGGTGGTCCCGGTGTTTTTGATCGCAATCTGGCAGATCGCGTCGTCGCTGGGCTGGTTGTCGACTCGTGTGTTGCCGGCCCCACTGGAAGTGATCAAGGCCGCTTGGACCCTGGCCGCCTCGGGCGAGCTCTGGACCCACGTGAAGATCAGCGCTGGCCGCGCGCTGGCCGGTCTGGCGCTTGGCGGCGGGCTGGGTTTGCTGCTCGGCCTGCTGACGGGCTCGGTCCCGATCTTCGAGACCCTGCTGGATTCAACCATCCAGATGGTTCGCAACATCCCCGCGCTGGCGCTGATTCCGCTGGTCATTCTGTGGTTTGGCATTGACGAGTCGGCCAAGTTGTTCTTGATTGCCGTGTCGGTGTTCTTTCCCATCTACCTCAACACCTTCCACGGCATCCGCAATGTCGACCCGGGCCTGATTGAAATGGGGCGAACCTACGGCCTGTCGCGCTGGCAGCTTTATCGCCAGGTCATCCTGCCGGGGGCGCTGTCGTCCATCCTGGTAGGCCTGCGCTTTTCGCTGGGTCTGATGTGGGTGATCCTGATCGTCGCCGAGACCATTTCTGCGCAGTCCGGCATTGGCTACCTCACCATGAACGCCCGTGAATTCCTGCAGACCGACATCGTGCTGGTTGGCATCCTGCTGTACGCACTGCTCGGCAAGCTGGCCGACGTGCTGGCGCGCTCGCTGGAGCAGTATTTCCTGCGTTGGCATCCCGGCTACCAGACCGCGCGTTGAGTCTCATAAAACACACCTTATTTTTCCAAAGATTGCCATGAATCCATCCTCAAAAAAAGCTGTCGTCCAAAAGGATCAACGTGCAGGGCGTTACGCCGTTCAGGCAGGGAGCCTTAGATGAGTGCACATCATGTGGATGGTGTGAACGGCGTGCGCCTTGAGGTCCACCAGGTCGACAAAAAATACGGCGACCGGGCGGTGCTCAGCCACACCGACATCACCATAGAACCTGGCGAATTTGTGGCCATCGTAGGTCGCAGCGGCTGCGGAAAAAGTACATTGCTGCGGCTGGTAGCCGGGCTGGAGCCGGCCACCCGCGGCACATTGCGTATCGATGGAGAGGCCATTGACGGCCTGCGTGACGATACGCGCGTCATGTTCCAGGATTCGCGCCTGCTGCCCTGGCGCCGGGTGTTCGACAACGTTGCGCTGGGCCTGCCAGCTGAGCAGCGCCCGCGCGCCAACGAGGTGCTGGCCCAGGTTGGGCTGGGTGACCGCGGTGGCGACTGGCCCGCAAAACTTTCGGGCGGCCAGCGCCAGCGCGTGTCGCTGGCCCGGGCCCTGGTGCACAACCCGCGCCTGCTGCTGCTTGATGAACCGCTGGGCGCGCTCGATGCCCTGACGCGCATCGAGATGCACCTGCTGATCGAAGGTCTGTGGAAGAAAAACGGCTTCACGGCCTTGTTGGTGACCCACGACGTTCAGGAAGCCGTGGCACTGGCCGATCGTGTGATCCTGATTGAGGACGGCCGCATTGCACTCGATGAGCGTATTGAGCTGCCGCGCCCGCGCCGTCATGGCGACCTGCGCTTTGGCGCCCTCGAAAACAAAATCCTCAACCGCGTGCTGCAACGGCCCGCGCAGGACAAACCTGAACCAGACCGGTCATGGCCGGGCCCAAATGCAAACGGCCTGCGCTGGGCAGTCTGATTTTTAAATTTTTTAAAACCACTTCAAGGAGAAGTCCCATGTCCATTCAAGCCATCAATGTCCGCAACCAGTTTCGCGGCAAGGTCAAAGAAATCATTCGGGGCGATGTCGTGTCCGAAATCGATATCGAAACCCCGTGGGGCATCGTCACGTCCGTCATCACCACGCGCTCGGTGGACCAGCTTGAGCTGGTGATCGGCAGCGATGTGGTGGCGTTGGTCAAATCGACCGAAGTGTCCATAGCCAAGCTGTAGTTTCATAGGCAGCGGACTCATCGCTATAAATTTGATAGCCTCGCCCGCTTGTATTTCGGGCGCTGCGGCTATTTTTATGGGTGGAATAAGGGCTTTCATGCTTTCTGTGAGGTTTTGCCATCTGCCAAGGCGTGACCGGGCCGCGATGCCCAAAAGGCATCGAAACTTCTAATTTGTGGTCTGTTGCCACTTCAGGGCTGTCTTTAGCATCACGCTGTTAAAGCAATAAAGACTCTGGAGACAACAACATGACACGACACTTGCCCGTCTTTATGGCGGCC
>JANYFF010000441.1 GCA_025362825.1 Polaromonas sp.
CGACCTGCTGCGCGAGTTTCGCGGCAACCGCAACCACCTGGCCATCGTCATCGACGAGTTCGGCCGAGTCGCCGGGCTGATCACCATTGAAGACGTGCTGGAACAGATTGTCGGCGAGATTGAGGACGAGTTTGACATCGCCGAGGACGAAGGCGACATCTTCGGCCTGCCGGACCGCAGCTACCGCGTCAGCGGCGACACCTCCATCGAACGGGTTGGCGAGGCCTTCGGCGTGACCCTGCTGGATGCAGATTTCGACACCATAGGTGGCCTGGTCGCGCACGAGATGGGCCATGTGCCCAAGCGCGGCGAACACTTTGCGCTGTCAGGCCTGCAATTTACCGTGCTGCACACCAAGGGCGGCGCGGTGCGCTGGTTCAAGGTCGCGCCGGTGGGCAGTGCGGCCAGCCAGGCCAGCCTCGAACTGTCCTGAGCTGACTTGGCTGCGTCGCTTTCAACATCCCGTATCGCTGTTGTTCTGCTGGCAGGCTGCCTGCATGCCCTGAGCATCGCGTGGCCCTTTCTCTTCCTACTGCCAGCCGGCCAGGCCGTGTGGTGGCTGCAACCGTTGTCGCTGCTGGTGCTGGTGTGGCAGCTGGAGCGATCCACCACGGCCCGTGAAGGCGCGTGGCTGGGCTGGTTGTTTGCCACTGCCTTGCAATGCGCCACCTGGTGGTGGCTGTTCATATCGCTGCATACCTACGGCGGGCTGGCGGCGCCGCTGGCGGTGATTGCCATCGTCGGGCTGGCGGGCTTTTTGGGGCTTTACTACGCGGCTGTTTGTGCATGTTTTATGCGCCTGGCCCCCGTCAACCGGGCCGGTCGTGCTATTGTTTTTGCAGCACTCTGGTTGCTGGCCGAGCTGGGCCGGGTGGCGCTGTTCACAGGCTTCCCCTGGGGTGAGGGCGGCTATGCGCAGCTGGACGGGCCCTTTGCCGACCTCGCCAAGCTGGTGGGTGTGCACGGTCTGACGTTTGCCGCCGCGCTGGTAGCGGCTGCGCTTGCGGGCCTTTTGCGGCGCCCGCGTCTGGCCAGTCTTATGGCTATCGCAGCGGGGCTGCTGGTGGCACTGGGCGCGAGCAGCTTCATTCGGCTGGACAAGGGCACCGCGTCTGCCTATACCTCGGTTTTTCCGAAGGCTGCAGCGCCGTTGACCGTGACGCTGCTGCAAGGCAATATTGCGCAGGACGAAAAATTTCGTGGTGGCAGCGGCATTCCGGATGCGTTGAAGTGGTACCGGCAGCAACTGTTTGAGGCCAAAACGGCGCTGGTCGTGACGCCCGAGACGGCGATTCCGATACTGCCAGTGCAGTTGCCGCCGGGATACCTGGACGAGTTGCTCAACCACTTCGTCCAGCCCGCAGACGATGCTGTGCCCGTCGCTGCGCTGGTCGGTATTCCGCTGGGCAACAGCGAGATCGGCTACACCAATTCCGTTATCGGCCTGAAGCCGAAACCGCCCGGCGTGACTGACGAGAACGCCGCCTACCGCTATGACAAGCACCACCTGGTGCCGTTTGGCGAGTTTGTGCATCCGCTGTTCAAGTGGTTTCTCGACCTCGTCAACATGCCGCTGTCCGACTTCAACCGCGGCGCGGTCAGCCAGCCCTCGTTTGACTGGCAGGGCCAGCGCATCGCGCCAAACATCTGCTATGAAGATCTGTTCGGCGAAGAGCTGGCCGCCCGCTTTACAGACCCGGCGCTGGCCCCCACGATGTTCGTCAACATCAGCAACATCGGCTGGTTTGGCAACACCATTGCGATCGACCAGCACCTGAACATCTCGCGCATGCGGGCCATCGAGTTTGAACGGCCCATGATCCGCGCCACCAATACCGGCGCCACGGTGGTTATCGACCACCGCGGCGAGGTCACCCATTCGCTGCCCCGCCACACACGCGGCACGCTGGTAGCCACGGTCGAAGGCCGAAGCGGCATCACGCCCTATGCCTGGTGGGCGGCGCGCTTTGGTCTATGGCCATGGTGGGTCTTGTGTGTAGTGGTGATCGTGCTGGCCTTTACCTGGCGCGGCAAGCGCAAGGATCAGAATTTGCTATAAATAATATAGCTGAAGACGCCCATAAAACGAGGGCTGCGGCCACTTTTTGACCTGAGTTGAGGTGCATGCATGCAGAAGGGACCCAATCAGCCCGTTCCTGCCTCTGCCGCGTAAAATAAGGGTTTTCGCGCTTGTTGCTGTACCTTTGCGAATGGCTGCAGCAGCCGAGTTTGTCACCTCGCTCCCAGAATCATTTCTATGCTTACTTTCCAGCAAATCATCTTGACCTTGCAGTCCTACTGGGCTGACAAGGGCTGCGCACTTTTGCAGCCCTATGACATGGAAGTCGGTGCCGGCACGTCACATACTGCTACGTTTTTAAGAGCGCTCGGCCCCGAACCCTGGAAGGCCGCCTATGTGCAGCCCAGTCGCCGGCCCAAGGACGGCCGTTATGGCGAAAACCCGAACCGCCTGCAGCATTACTACCAATACCAGGTGGTGCTCAAGCCCGCACCGGCGAATATCCTGGAACTGTACTTGGGCTCACTGGAGGCACTGGGTTTTGACCTGAAGCAAAACGACATCCGTTTTGTGGAAGACGATTGGGAAAACCCGACCCTGGGTGCTTGGGGCCTGGGCTGGGAAGTCTGGCTCAACGGCATGGAAGTCACACAGTTCACTTACTTCCAGCAGGTCGGCGGCATTGACTGCAAACCCATCACCGGCGAGATCACCTATGGCCTGGAGCGGCTGGCCATGTACCTGCAGGGTGTGGACAACGTCTACAACCTGATTTGGACTGAAGGACTCAGTTATGGCGATGTGTACAAACAAAACGAGGTCGAGCAATCGACCTATAACTTTGAGCACAGCGATGCCGACTTTCTATTCACCGCCTTCACGGCGCATGAGAAGCAGGCCAGGCACCTGATTGAAGCGCAGCTTGCGCTACCGGCTTATGAGCAGGTTTTGAAAGCGGCGCACAGCTTTAATTTGCTGGACGCACGCGGTGCGATTTCTGTGACAGAGCGCGCCGCTTATATGGGGCGGATTCGCAACGTCTCGCGTCTGGTGGCGCAAAGCTATCTTGAAAGCCGCGAGCGTTTGGGCTTTCCCATGGCGCCGCGTGAATGGGTTGAACAGATGACGAAGAAGGCTGCTTGAGCAGGCACGAGCCAGCGCCGCAATCTGGATCTGAAGCTAGAATGTAGATACACGGCTCTACAAGGACCTGATCATGGGTAAACGCGATTTAACTGATACGGAAGCTCTGGACTTGAACGTAGGCCGCTGGGGCAATAGTCTGGCGGTACGTTTGCCTATCGATCTGGCTCGCCAGTTGGGCATTGTTGAGGGCTCAACGCTGCACGTCGAGCGCAATGATGACAACACATTGACGGTTTCCACCCGGCAGGCAAAAAAGGTGTTTGACCAGGCGAAATGGCAAGAGCAGGCCCGCCGGCATTTGGACACGATGCCATCGTCGCCATCGGTCATCCGGGAAATGCGCGACGGAGCACGCTACTGATGCTGCGTGTCAGACCCCAAACGTATATCGACACAAGTGTCTGGTGTGCTTTTTGCTTCAATGAGTTGGAGGTGCCGGGTGCCCGGGACTGGCTGGCGCAGGCAAGCCTCGACCACGCTGCAACGGCGGTGTGGACCCGCACAGAATTTGCCAGCGCTGCAGCCTTGAAGCTTCGGGCCAAAGGGCAAAGCATTGCTGCCGTAACCCAAGCTGTCAAGACATTTGAAGATGCGGTGGCCATGACGCATAGCCTTGACGTAATTTATGACGATTTTTTATACGCCGCCGAGCTGTGCAACACCAGCGATACAGGTTTGCGTGCGGGAGATGCGCTGCACATTGCAGTGGCGCTCCGGCGCGACTGTAAATTTCTCGCGTCGCTTGACAAGGTGATGAACGCATCCGCAAAACAGCTGGGTCTCAAGCTGGTGAAATTTGATTGAATTGAAATGACAACGAAAAATCTCCTGGTTGAACTGTTTGTAGAAGAGCTGCCGCCCAAGGCGCTGAAAAAGCTGGGTGAGGCTTTTGCCGACGGAATTTTTGGAGGACTGGAACGCCGGGACTTCGTAGACCCAATTAGTGACGTGACTGTTTTTGCATCACCACGGCGTTTAGCTGTACACATTACGAATGTGAAAGCAATTTCGCAGCCACGGCCACAAGCTCCGAAAACTCTGATGCCAGTATCTGTTGGATTGGATGCTGATGGAAAGCCAACTGCGCCTTTGCTCAAAATGTTGAAAACAAAGCTGTACCACGCTGATGTCGACGTTGATTGGCTTATGCGTGAACGCGTATTTATCGCTGACGAAGGAGGCAAAAAGGTTCTCAAACATGACGGAGGGCTCGCGGCCGGCAGCGTGCTCGCTATTGGTCTTGAAGGTGCGCTAAGTGAAGCGATAGCTAATTTACCCATTCCCAAAGTCATGACCTACCAGCTGGCCGATGGCTGGAGCGACGTGAAGTTTGTTCGGCCTGCGCATGGTCTCGTGGCATTGCATGGCGCTGATGTGGTGGCGATTGAAGCGCTGGGGCTGAAGGCCGGCAACACAACGCACGGCCACCGCTTTGAAGCATCGGTTGATCCGGTGGTGGTGAAAGACGCTGACAGTTACGCCGCCACGCTGCAAAAAGATGGCGCCGTGATTGCAGGGTTTGCCGACCGCCGCGCAGCAATCGTTAGCCAGCTGGCCGCTGCGGCTGCCAAAGTCGGCGGTGGTGTGAAGGCCATTGATGACGATGCGTTGCTCGATGAAGTCACGGCTCTGGTCGAACGCCCCAATGTGCTGGTCTGCGAGTTTGAAAAGGAATTCCTTGATGTGCCGCAGGAGTGTTTGATTTTGACCATGAAGGCCAATCAAAAGTACTTCCCGCTGTTAGAGGCCTCCGGCAAGTTGAGCAACAAATTTCTGGTCGTCAGCAACATCAACCCGGCTGATGCCAGCTTTGTGGTTGGTGGCAACGAGCGCGTCGTGCGTCCGCGGCTGGCCGATGCAAAATTCTTCTTCGACCAGGACCGCAAAAAGACGCTGGAATCCCGTGTTGAAGGCCTGGGCAAGGTGGTCTATCACAACAAGCTTGGTTCGCAGGGTGAGCGCATGGAGCGTGTGCGGGCCATCGCAAAAGCGATTGGCCTGCAACTGGGCGGCGATGCGCTGGCAGCAAAAGCCGACCAGGCCGCACAACTCGCTAAGACCGATCTGGTCACCGACATGGTCGGCGAGTTCCCGGAACTGCAAGGCATCATGGGCCGCTATTACGCGCTCAATGACGGGCTTGATGCCGAAGTCGCAGATGCGATAGAAGACCACTACAAGCCGCGTTTCGCTGGCGACGATTTGCCGCGCAATCAGGTGGGCGTGGTAGTGGCGCTGGCCGACAAACTTGAAACTCTGGTCGGCATGTTTGGTATCGGCAACTTGCCGACCGGTGACAAGGATCCTTTTGCATTGCGGCGCCACGCGCTGGGCGTGATCCGCATGCTGGTTGAAAAGGAATTGCCTGTCGGCGTGCAGGACCTTGTCAAAGGCGCCATGCCGGTTTTTGGCGACAAGATTGCCGGCACACCGGACGCGCTGGTGGAGTTCATATATGAGCGGCTTGCAGGCTCACTACGCGATCAGGGCTACAGCGCCCAGGAAGTCGATGCCGTGTTAGCCCTCAAGCCCCAGCGCCTCGGTGATGTGACCAAGCGCCTTGCCGCAGTCCGCGCCTTCGCCGCACTTCCCGAAGCGCCAGCTCTGGCCGCAGCCAACAAACGCATCAGCAACATCCTTAAAAAGACCGACGGCGTGGACGCCCACGTCAGCGAAGTGCTGCTGACCGAGCCCGCAGAAATCGCCCTGCACGCCGCCATGAAAGCCGTCCTTCCCACGGCCGATACGCAATTTGAAGCCGGCGATTACACCGCGTCGTTGCAAAGCCTCAGCAAGCTGCGCGCACCGGTTGATGACTTCTTCAACGGCGTGATGGTGAACGCAGAGCAGATGGATTTGCGACTGAACCGCCTCGGCCTGCTGGCAACATTGCACACCGCCATGAACCGAGTGGCTGATTTGTCCAGGTTGGCAACTTAGGCGTACGCCTTGATAATTCAGCTATGCCGTCGCAGCAGCAAATACACGCATTTACCCAGGCTTTTCATCGAACCGCCATTGAGCGACTCGCTGCGCAGCCTGCTTTGGTGGCGCGCGCCTTGCAAACGTTAGTGCGCTGGCAAACCCAGCGCGGCCCTAATGCTTCTGATGCTTACATGCGTGAGTGGCAGGCATTGCTCGAGGGTGATTTAGACCAGCTAAAAAAACGCGTTTGTGCAGACGATGATCATGCGGCGACCTTGCGCAACGCTTCTCCGTTGGGCTTTGTCTTGAGCCCGGCGGAGCGTTACGCCTTGCGCGCGAAAAGCATTTGGCCAGCCGCATGAAGCACAGCGAACTTGCGCATGTGCTGCGCGCCAGCGCCGCCATATCGGATGAAACCAGTTTTGTCCTGATCGGTAGCCAGGCGATTTTGTTACTGCTTGAGGAGCCGCCGGCCGAGTTGCTGGTATCAACTGAAATCGATTTGTATCCAGCGCTACACCCCGAAAAAGCCGATTTGATTGATGGCGCAATCGGCGCGTATTCCACGTTCCATGACACTTTCGGGTATCACGTTGACGGTATTGGCCCCGAGACTGCGAGCCTGCCGAAAGACTGGATGAGCAGGGCGGTGCTCACTTATTTTGGCGACATCACAGCCATTTGCCCTGACCTGCATGACCTTGTCGTGTCAAAGTGTGCGGCTGGTAGAGACAAAGATGCTGACTTCGTTCGCATCCTGTTGGCGGACGGTTTGGTGGAGATAAACACATTGCTTGAACGGATTGCCATGCTTGACCCGGTCAAACACAAACTTGCGCGCATCACCCAGTGGACACAGCGCCGCGCAGAAGAAGCCAAACCATGAAACTCGTCATCCTCGACCGCGACGGCACCATCAACTCCGACAGCGATGAATTCGTCAAAACGCCTGAAGAGTGGATGCCGCTGCCTGGCGCGCTGGAGGCGATTGCGCGACTCAACCATGCGGGCTGGCATGTGGTGATTGCGTCCAACCAGTCGGGCCTTGGCCGGGGGCTGTTTGATGTGGCGTCGCTCAATGCCATGCACGCCAAGATGCACAAGATGCTGGCGGCGCTCGGTGGGCGGGTGGATGCGGTGTTTTACTGCCCGCATAGCCCTGAAGAAAGCTGCAACTGCCGCAAACCCCTGTCGGGTTTGTTTGAGCAGATTGGCGCGCGTTTTGGCGTGCCGCTGTTCGGCGTTCCGACGGCGGGAGATTCAGCACGAGACCTGCAGGCCGGGGCTGCAGCGGGCTGCGAGCCGCACCTGGTGCTGACCGGCAAGTCGGCGCCTTTTCGTGACGGTGGCCAGCCTGAGGGCCTGCCGGTGGGCACGGTTTTGCACAAAGACCTGTCGGCGTTTGTCGATTACATCATTGAACGCGGCGTCCGGCCCTTGCAGGTGGCCATATAAAAATGATAGCAAGCTATGTCGGTTTGACGGGGCTTTGGCGCTAGAACACACTCAAACAACCTAAAAATAGCCTGAAAACCACCTGTAGCGCCTCCTGGCCCGCTCCCGATCCAACCCCGACACGTACCCCGGAAAAACCTGACATGCTCCTGATTCGATCGATTCTCCACATGCTTTGGATGGCCCTGACGGTGATCCCGTGGGCGCTGGCCGTGCTGGTTTTCTCGCTGTTCGGGAGCAGCACGCAGATTTACTGGCTGTGCGCCGGCTGGCTGCGCCTGGCCGTGAATGGCGGTACCTTTATCCTCGGCATCCAGAATCGCGTAACCGGGATGGAAAACCTGCCATCCGGCGAGCTGAGCGCCTGCGTGCTGCTGGTCAAGCACCAAAGCACTTGGGAGACTTTTTCGATGGTCACGTTGATGCCGCACCCGCTGGCCTTCGTCTTCAAGCGCGAACTGCTGTATGTGCCGTTTTTCGGCTGGGCCATGAGCCGCATGGACATGATCCACATTGACCGCAGCCAGCGCGCGCAAGCTTTTAACAAAGTCGTGGCGCAGGGCAAGCGGCTGATGGCGCAGGGCACCTGGGTCATCATGTTCCCAGAGGGCACGCGCATCCCGCGCGGGCAAAAAGGCGTTTATAAAAGCGGCGGCACCCGGCTGGCGATTGAAACCGGCGCGCCGGTGATCCCAGTGGCCGTCACCTCCGCCAAATGCTGGCCGCGCAAGGCTTTTATCAAAAGGCCGGGCATTGTCGATATTTCCATCGGCAAGCCGATTGAAAGCGTCGGCCGCCAGCCTGATGAGCTGATGCGCGAGGTCGAGACCTGGATAGAAGCCGAAATGCACCGGCTGGACCCTGAGGCTTATGCGCCGGTAGCCGCCACACCGCGCTAGACTGCCATGATGCAACGGCTTCTACAGTTCACGCTTGATCTCTTCGAGCCTGAACGCGTGGAGCCGGCAAAAACGGCGATAGCGCCTGCAACGCCAAAACTGCCTGCCGACCCTTCAACTACTGCGGTTTCTGGTACAAAAGAGGCGGTAGCCCCCGTAAAACAGGCGCCGCCAGCTATTGAAAACATAGCAAGCCAAAGTTTAGGCGTGCCTGTATTACCAACACAAACCCTGCAGCAGGCGCTGGCACCGGCCACTTTTCGCCACCCTGCTGCCACGCGTGAAAGCCTGCTGGACGGCATTCTGGTGGCCTATGAATTCAGGCGCGGCAAACGCCGCACCATCGGGTTTTCAGTCGGCGCGGACGGGCTGACGGTGAGCGCGCCCAAGTGGGCGCCGCTGTATGACATCGACAAGGCTGTGCTGGAAAAGTCCGGCTGGATCATCAAGAAGTTGCACGAAACTCGCAAGCGCCACCAGCGCCTTGAATCTGCCCGCATCGAGTGGAAGGACGGTTGCACACTGCCCTTCCTGGGCGAACAAGTGATTGTGGTGCTGGACCCGCGCCACGCGTTTGGGGGCGTGGGCGCCGAGCTGAAAAGCAGTGAAAGCCAGACCCTGCCCGGCGTCGCCCACCTGACATTACATGTCGGGCTGCCGCACAGCGCCAGCGCCGACCAGATCCGTGATGCCGTGCAGGCCTGGCTGATGCGCCAGGCCAAGCGGATTTTCACCGAGCGGCTCAACCATTTCACGCCCACGCTCGGCGTGCAGTGGCGCAAACTGAGTCTGTCGAGCGCCGGCACACGCTGGGGCAGCGCCAGCGCCGATGGCTCGATCCGCCTGAACTGGCGGCTGATCCACTTTAAGCAGTCGGTCATCGACTATGTGGTCGTGCACGAACTGAGCCATTTGCGGGTGATGGACCACAGCCCGCGCTTCTGGGATACGGTGCGTGCCGTGGTACCTGATTACGCCGAGTTGCGTGGACAACTCAAGGACGAAGGGGTGCCGCGCTGGTAAAAAACCGTTTCGTCTTGGTGGTCAGACGCTATACTTACAATAAGCGCCTAAAAAGTGATGGAATTAACACATTCATCGAAAAATCAATAATCGAGCGGTAAAGATCATTTTATGAAGCATAAGCTGATATTGGTCGTTGAAGACAATCCTGACCATCTGGAATTGACGGTGTTGACACTCCAGGAGCACGGCGTCACTGCCGAAATCGTCGTTGCCCTTGATGGTGCACAGGCGCTGGATTTTCTGTTTGGCCAAGGCAGCCACGCCGGCCGCGACACCTCCAGGCAACCAGCCTTTGTATTGCTTGACATGAAGCTGCCCAAGCTATCGGGGCTGGATGTGCTGCGCAGCATGCGCGCCAACCCCCTCACAGCCATTGTTCCGGTGGTAATGTTGACCTCTTCGAGCGAGCAGTCTGATATCCTGGCGTGTTATCAGAGTGGTGCCAACAGCTTTGTCCGCAAACCCGTAGATTTTGGGGATTTTACAGACAAGCTCAATTGCCTCCAGGCCTACTGGCTGGGTGCAAACGAATGTCCCGCACCGGGCTGAGGCCCGTCCTGCCTGGGCGCCCCGTTTCGCCACATAAAGAGCGCATGTGATGAAAGTCCAGGTCTCGCTGCGCACGCGTTTCGCCTTGCTGGTCATTGCCGCCGTTGTACCGCTGTTCGGACTGTCGATTGTAAAAGCCTGGCTGAGTGCCGATTCAGCCGTCGAGCGGGCGATGAATAATTTGCGTTTTGGGGCGTCCCTGGCGGCGTTCAGCGAGCAGCGGGTGACCGAGGCGGCGCACCAGCTGCTGGCAGCCATTGCAAACACGCCGGATGTTCGTGATGGCAAGGCAGACGCCTGCAGCCGCTACCTGTATGAAATGCATCAGCTGTTTCCTGTCTATCTGAACCTCGGGATCGTAGGCCTGGACGGTTACCCGCTGTGCAACGGTGCCAGCCCCAGCCGGCGCGAATACCTGGGCGACAGGGCGTACTTTCGGGAAGCCATGGACCGCCGCAGTTTTGTGGCTGGTGGGTACATCGTCGGACGTCTGACCGGCAAACCGGCCGTCACGTTCGCCTATCCGGCGCTGGACAGCAAGGGCAATGTTGCCTATGTCGCTTACGCCGCGCTTGACCTGAGCGAAATGGGCCGGGTCCTTGCCAGCGTTGAGCTGCCACCCAGCGCTTCCCTGGGAATCCATGACCGCAATGGCATTTTGCTGGCGGGCACCGCCAATTTGCCGATCAAGCCGGGCCAGAAGGCTGGCAGCGGGGTGTTGCTCGAAGCGGTCAAGGACATGACGGCGGGTGTGCGTGAGGGTTCCGACCGAACCGGGCGACAACGTCTTTGGGCCTTTGCGCCCAGCAGTTTGGTCACCCACACCGCGTTTCTGGTCGCCGTCAGCATAGACCGCGATCTGGTGGTGGGCCCCAGCCAGCGCGAGTTGCTGCTGGAGCTGGCAGTGCTGCTGCTTGTGGCATTTTTGGGTTTCTGGATAGCCTGGATGATGGGTAACCGGCTGATCGTGCAGCCGACTGCAGCAATACTGGAAGCTATCCGAAAGCTGCAAACCGGCAAACTCGATGTGCGCATCCCCATTCAGGCTACTGGTCCCCGCGATGAGCTTTCCAGCATTGCCTATGGCGTGAACCTCATGGTGGACTCGCTGGAGCAATTGCAGCTCAACCAGGCTGGCAGTTATGCTGAGCTGCGCGAAACCCAGAGCCGGCTGCTCGGCGCGCAGCGGCTGGGGCGCATCGGCAACTGGGAGATGGATCTTGTCACCCGCCAGCTGTCCTGGTCGGACGCCATGTACCCGCTGTATGGGCTGCAACCTGGCACCTTTGACGGCCGGTTTGAGAGCTTCATGCAGATGTTCCATCCTGACGACCGCGAAGTCTATGCGCAACGCCTTGAAGCTGCCCTGCGCGACGGCACCGAGCTCGAAACCGAATACCGCATCATCACCCCGGACGGTGATGTCCGCTGGATGCACCAGCTAGGCAAACTTTACTTTGATGACGCAGGGCAGCCGGTCTGCCGGACTGGGGTCGTACAAGACATCACGGCACGCAAGCGCGCTGAGCTGGCGCTGGCAAAAAGTGTAGACCTGCTGCACCGCACCGGCGAGATGGCCAAGGTGGGCGGTTGGGAGTTGATCCTTGACGGGATGCATCTGACCTGCTCTGACCAGGTGCTGCGGATTCACGATCAGGCGCCGGGCACGCCGTTCAGCGCCGAAGATGCCAGGAATTCCTACCCACCCGAGGCGCGGGCTATTTTTGTCGCGGCCTGTGTAGCTGCGATTGAGCAAGGCATCCCCTGGGACCTGGAGTTGCCCCTGCTAACCGCCACCGGCCGGGCCGTCTGGGTGCGCACACAGGGCCAGGCTTTCAGGCAGCACGGAAAAGTGCACGGTCTGGTGGGAGCCTTACAGGACATCACCGTCCAGCACGAGTCGCAGGAGCATTGGCGTTTGCTGGGAAGCTGTATTTCCCGACTTAACGATATGGTGATGATCGCCGAGGTTGTAACGATCGGCGAGTCGGACCGCCGCATCGTTTTTGTCAACAACGCCTTCGAACACCAAACCGGCTACAGGCTTGAAGATGTGTTGGGACGATCCCCAGCGCTTTTAAATGGGCCGAAAACCCAGCCGCTCGAGCTTGAGCGCATCGCGGTAGCGCTTAAAGCGGGGCAGCCGGTAAGCCTTGAGTTGATCAACTATACAAAGATCGGGGACGAGTTCTGGTCCGAGGTCGATATCGCATCGATTGCCGACGCCAAAGGGCAAATCACCCATTCGGTCTCGGTCTCGCGCGACATCACCCAACGCAAGCTGGCCGAACAGGCATTGATGGACAGCGAGCAGCGTTATGCGGCGCTGTTTCAGCAGGGGCCGGCACCCATGTGGGTCGATGACCTGGTCACCGGGCGGTTCCTGATGGTTAACAACTCGGCAGTACAGGCTTACGGCTATACGACCGAGGAATTCCTCTCGATGACCATTTTTGATATTCGTCCCGAATCCGAGTATGAAGCCCTGCGTGACCATATGCTCGCGGACGACCCGGGACGCAAGGAATCCTGGCAGCACAAGCGCAAAGATGGATCACACTTCACGGTCAATGTGGTCTCAAAACGTATTCAATATGCTGGCCGTGCCGCGCGCTTTGTCGTGGCGCTGGACATGTCCGCCCAGGTCAATGCTGAAAAAGAGACGCGGGAGCATTTGTTCACCCTGCAACGCGCCGCCGACGCCACCCAGGCCATTACCTGGCACCAGACACTCGACGGCATGCTGCAGGAGGTCGCCGAGCAGGCGCGAGGCGTGATAGGCGCGCACCAGGCACTGGTGGGCCTGACGGACGGGCGCGATTGGTCGCAGATCACCAGCGCGCTGTCGCTGTCGGATAAATATGCCAGATACCGTGACCTGATAGAACCGCCTGACGGCACCGGCATCTACGCCCTCGTGTGCGAGAAAAACCATGCCATTCGGCTGACGCAAGCCGAGCTGGAAGCGCATCCCCGTTGGCGCGGTTTTGGCAACTATGCCGACAAGCACCCCACTATGCGTGGCTGGCTGGCGGTGCCCTTGACCAGTCGAACCGGTAGAAACATCGGGTTGCTTCAGTTGTCGGACAAATATGAGGGCGAGTTCACGCTGCAGGATGAATATGTGGCGATAGAGCTGGCTCAGCTGGCGTCCATCGCCATTGAAAATGCCCGGCTGCTGGAGCAAGTCAACCAGCTTAATGCGGGGCTGGAGCGAAAAGTGACCGAGCGCACCGCGGCACTGTCGCGCCAGGAGGCGCTGTTCCGGGCGCTGGCCGACCAGGCGCCGCACGTGGTTTGGACGGTCAACTCGAAGGGCGAGTCGAACTATCGAAACCGCGCCTGGCTGGAACTGGTGGGCGGCAAGCCGGAAGACTGGGACGGCCTCAAATGGCTTTCCACCGTGCATCCTGATGATTTGCCGGAAGTCCTGTCGAAGTGGAAGGTTGCGGCTGCGAATCTGTTGCCTTACGTATCCGATCGCCGCATGCTGTCACGCGACGGCACTTATCACAGCATGTCGGCAAAGGCTTCGCCAGTGCTGGATGACAACGGCGACCTGATGTTCTGGGTGGGTATCGATGCCGACGTTACCGAGATCAAGGGTATTGAGGACGCGTTGCGCCTTTCAAACCAGGAGCTGGAAGCGTTCTCGTATTCGGTCTCGCATGACCTGCGCTCACCGCTCAATACTGTTGAAGGCTTTAGCCGCCTGCTGGCCAAGCAGCTGACGGGTGATCTTGCAGCCAAGGGTCAGCACTACCTGTCGCGCATACAGGCCGGTGTAGCGCAAATGGGTGGGTTGATCGAGGACCTGCTGTCGCTGTCGCAGGTGTCGCGCATGCAGTTGCGCCATGAATCCATTGACTTGTCCGCGCTCAGCAAACTGATTGTTGAAGAATGGCGGGTGCGCCAGCCGGACCGCCATGTGGTAGTCAAGATCCACGATGGCCTGCAGGCGCACGGGGATGTACGTCTTGTCCGGCTTGTGATGGAAAACCTGCTCGGCAACGCCTGGAAGTTCACGTCACAGAAAGCCGAAGCCCATATCGAGGTGGGCCAAACGCCTGATGCTGCGGGCGTTCCGGTATTTTTTGTGAGGGACAACGGCGCCGGTTTTGACATGGCCTATGCCGACAAACTTTTTGTTGCATTTCAGCGCCTGCACACCACGACAGAGTTTCCGGGAACCGGTATTGGACTGGCAACCGCCGGCCGCGCCATTGCCCGGCACGGCGGGCGCCTGTGGGCCGAGGCATCCCCTGGCATCGGGGCAACTCTTTTCTTCACCTTGCCAAAGCTCAGACCATCCCAATTTGCTGAATTAATTGATTAAAATAAGAAAAATGAAAAAGTTCTTACAACCTGTAACCGCATGATGTCCGTCAAGCTCAAGTCCTTTGAAGAAGCGCTGTTGTCCCCCAATTTCTCAAGCGAGAACTATTGCGGGACCAGCTACGCGGCCAAATTGCTCGGCCTGTCGGTTGCCACCGTGCAGGCGCTGGTTGAAAAAGGTGAAATCGAGGCCTGGAAAACACTTGGCGGCCATCGCAGGATCGCTATTCAGTCGATCAATGCCTACCTCGTCAAAAACAGCCCGCAGCTCGCACGCGCAGATACCGATCCCAAAAGCCGCCTGCGTGTTCTGCTGGTCGAGGACGATGCAGCCACGCGCGAGCTGTACCAGGTCAACTTTGACTCGTGGGAGCTGCCGGTAGACTGCACCTGGATGCCATCGGCCATTGAAGCCCTGATGGACATTGCTAGCATGCGGCCTGATCTCCTGATCACCGACCTGAGCATGCCCGGTGTGGACGGTATTGAAATGCTCAAGGCGCTTAAACGCAACCAGCAACTCGCCGACATGCAGATCGTCGTGATCAGTGGCCTGCCCGCACCGGCGATTGAAGCGCGCGGTGGCTTGCCGCTGCATGCCCACCTGCTCCAGAAGCCGGTCAACTTTGACTGGCTGCAGGGCTACGTGACAGCGCTGGTAACAGTCAACGCAAAACGCGGCGCGCACGCCGTCCAGCAGGCGCCAAGAAAGCCGTCCCGTGCCATGCCTTCGCCGCCACCTGCGGCTGCGGAACCACTCTTGCAAGGTGACCCGGGTTGACCGGTCAAATGCTGTGGCCGCGCAGATAGGTAATCCAGGCGGACAGCGGCCAGCAGCGAAAGCGACGGCCTGGGAGTCGCCCGGAGTTGCGAGCGACGGCAAGGCGCTGCTGGATCAAAGAGGTCACGTCCTCGAAATTGATGCCGAGGCGCTCAGGCTGCTTGAGTGTGATTTGCCGTCAGCGACTGGGCGTGACTTCTGGGACCTGGTACCCGAGGAGATTGCGGACCAGTACCAGCTTGCTACCGACAAGGCCATGGCACGCTCTGCGCGTCATGCCTTTGTAGCGCACCACAAGTTCAAGGACAGCTGGCTTGAATACACCTTCCGCCGACAGTCAAATGGCTATCTGGTGAGCCTGCGGGACGTTGCATCGACTCAAAAGCTGCAACAGATGCTGCGCGAAAGCGAGCGCTACAACCAGTTGATGTTTGAAGTCAACCCGAATGCAATGTGGATCTTCGACGCAGAGTCGCTCCGCATCCTGTCGGTCAACCGTGCGGCCGTGGAGTTTTACGAGATACCGCGCCAAACGTTTTTAACGCTGCGCCTGGGAGCCTTGTTTCCTGATGGGGAAGGCACCTCGTTGCTGAGCGCCCTGACACCCGAAAAGGGACCTGGTCATGCGGTCGCGAGACCGCAAATTTGCAAGCAGAAAAAAAGAGATGGCCAGCTTGTGCTGGTTGAGCTGGCCTGCGGCCGCATCAGCTGGAATGAGCAGCAGGCCGTGCTCGTCAGCCTGGCCGATGTAACAGACCGGCACCTCGCAGACCGTGCCCTGCGGCGCGAAAACGCTGAATTTGAAGAGGAAGTTGCCAGGCTCCAGGGCGACCTGAAAGCCACCAGCCGTGACCTTGCGGCCTTCACTTACGCCCTGTCCAACGACCTGCAGGGGCCCCTGCATGCGGTTAACGGGTTTGCCTCCATGCTGGCCGACAAATACTCGGCTGTGCTGGACGATGCAGGACGCCATTACATCAACCGCATCCAGGCCAGCACACGCCAGCTGGCCAAGCTTGTTGCGGACCTGCGCATCCTGGTGCAGCTGCCCAAGCTGTCCGGCCACCCTGAAAAAATCGATCTTGAAGGTTTGTCGGGTGTGCTCATCGAAGACTTGCACAAGCGTGACCCCTTGCGTGTGGTGACCGTCGAGATGGACCTCAGCATGACCCTGTGGGCCGACAGGGGGCTGCTGGCCACGGCGCTGTCGTGCCTGCTGGAGAACGCCTGGAAGTTCACTTCCCGCAAAACCGAAGGCTGGATCAGGATCAGCCTGCAGCCCAGCACTAATCCCGATGAACTGGTGCTGCAGGTATCCGACAACGGCAATGGCTTTGACCCTGATTACAGCGACAAGCTTTTCACCGCATTTCAGCGCCTGCATTCTGCGGCGGATTTCCCCGGCAACGGCCTGGGGCTGGCGATTGTCAAACGCGTTGCCGAAACACACGGTGGCAGGGTGTGGGCCGAAACCGGCGCAACAGGCGCCAGCTTTTTTATGGCGTTTCCGCAACTGCCGGCGGATTTACCCTAAGCCCTGCGGTACGCCGTGCATCCACATTGCTGGGCAGCTGCCCTCAGGCCGGGCTGAAACGGTAGATGCCATCGCCGTCCAGCGACCTTTTGAGCTCACCCCTGAACCACAGCAGGTGCAGGTGTGCTACTGCCTCGCCCAGCGCAAACGTCGTCTGGTGCACGTCGAGCTTGCGCCTGAACATGATGGGCAAAATATCGGACCCGCTACAGGCGCTGGTGGCACACGCCTCCATCACTTCTGCGAGCCGGTCCCGGTGGTGGTCCTGCAGTTGTCCAATGCGCGTGTGCAGGCCGCGAAAGGGTTTGCCGTGCGATGGCAGGGTCAGGGTGTGGGCCGGCAATAACAGGTATTTGTCGATGGATTCGAGAAATAGGCTGAGAGCGTCAGATTCCGGCTCCTGGTCATAGACACTCACATTGGTAGAGATGCGCGGCAGCACCATGTCGCCGCTGATCAGCACCTTCAGGGCCTCGCAATACAGCGCCATGTGCTCGGGCGCGTGGCCGTAGCCACTGATGCAGCGCCAGTCGTGCCTGGCGTCGCCCGTACCAATGCGAATGCGCTTGCCATCCATCAGCCTGATAAAGCTTGACGGCACATCCGGGACCATGGCCGGGTAGTAGCCCGTGCGGCCGCGTATTTTTTCAAGCGAATCCGCATCCGTCAGCCCGTGGGATGCAAAAAACAGCGCTGCCGCCTCACCACCAAAGCCAGTGGTGCTGCGTGAACCATTGCGCGCAGCGTTGTAGTCGGTGGCACTGACCCACAATCTGCAAATCCATGGAGCCCCCACGCTCCGCCGGTGTGCGGCTCGCTGCTCCCCGAGGGGGGGGGTCCCGCCTAAAGGCGGCTCGTTGTCGGGCCCGTGCGACGTAGTCCAGCGCTGGCACAGCCAGTGCGCTAGGCCGATATGGTCGGGGTGCATGTGGGTCACGATCACGCGCAGCACCGGCATACCCTCCAGCTGGGTTGCAAAGATGGTTTCCCATTGCGCTTTTGAATGGTCTGCGCTGATGCAGCAGTCCACGACGGTCCAGCCCTGCACTACGGTTCCGGGCTGCAGCGGGTCTTCCATCTCATCGCGCAGCAGCCACAGATTGATGTGGTCCAGCGCAAACGGCAGGGACATGCGTATCCACTTGATGCCGGGCGCGACTTCCATCGCGCCGCCGCTATCCGGCAGCGCATCGCCAAACGCGTATTCAAGCTGTTGTTCAAGAAGGTTCATGTAATATCAGGGGAGTATGTGACGTTTACGTAAACGTCATAGCAGAAGCATTGTAGGGAGCGTGTACCCGTTGCACTGTCACTTCTGCAATAGCCCTGATCTTCCCTGATGTAACCCAGTTAGTCCCACCACCATGGTCATCACCTACACCATCAGCGACCTGGCAAAAGAGTTTGATCTGACCACGCGTGCCATGCGCTTTTATGAAGACATGGGGTTGCTGCAGCCGCAGCGCGACGGCGCGGGCGGGCGCAACCGCGTGTACAGCGCACGCGACCGGACCCGACTCAAGCTTACCTTGCGCGCCAAGCGTCTGGGCCTGTCGCTGACCGAGGCGCGCGAGATCATCGACTCCTATGACAGCCCGCGCGACACTGCACCCCAGTTGCGAAAATTTCTTTCCATACTGGCCGACCATCGAAAAAAACTCGAGTCGCAATTGGTGGACTTGCAGGCCAACCTTGACGAAATACGCACGCATGAAAAAGAGGCCAAAGGGTTGTTGAATAAAACTGAAAAATCCAAAAAATAATTTAACTCTTATAGACACTGGAATACGCGATGAACATGCCCGGCCTCGACTTTCAACTCGGTGAAGACATCAACGCGCTGCGCGATGCGGTGCGCGAATTTGCGCAAGCTGAAATCGCGCCGCGTGCGGCAGATATTGACCGCAACGACCAGTTCCCGATGGACTTGTGGCGAAAAATGGGCGCACTCGGCGTGCTGGGTATCACGGTGGGCGAAGAGTATGGCGGGGCGGGCATGGGCTACCTGGCCCACATGATTGCGATGGAAGAAATCAGCCGTGCCAGCGCATCGGTAGGCTTGTCTTACGGTGCGCACAGCAATCTGTGCGTGAACCAGATCAAACGCAACGGCACGTCAGAGCAGCGGCAAAAATACCTGCCAAAACTGATTTCTGGTGAGCATGTCGGCGCGCTCGCCATGAGCGAGCCAGGCGCGGGCAGCGACGTGATTTCGATGAAGCTCAAGGCCGAGGACAAGGGCGGTTTTTACCTCCTCAACGGCAGCAAGATGTGGATTACCAACGGCCCCGACGCGGATACGCTGGTTGTTTATGCCAAGACCGAGCCTGAACTCGGCGCGCG
>JANYFF010000444.1 GCA_025362825.1 Polaromonas sp.
CGACCTGCTCGCACATGCGGCGAATCTGACGTTTTTTGCCTTCAGTGAGCACAAACCGTAGCTGCTCGGGGTTTTGCCAGCTGACCTGTGCGGGCCGCAGGGCCTGGCCATCCAGGCTCAGGCCGTGGCACAGCAGGGCCAGCTTTTCAGGCGGAAAGACCGCCTGCACATTGCTGCTTTCCCCGCCAACACCAAGGCTGACGCGCACCAGGTACTCTTTTTCCATCAGCGAGTCCTCGCCAATCAGCTGCCGCGCCACACGGCCGTCCTGGGTCAGCACCAGCAAACCGATGGAATCAATGTCCAGCCGGCCGGCAGGCGCCAGGCCGCGCAGCTGCTCATGGCCCCAGCGCATGCGGCTGTTGCATTCGCGCCAGCGGTTTTGCGGCTGGACCAGCACGACAGCAGGCTCGTGCCCGTCTTCGGCCTGGCCGCTGACATAGCCCACCGGCTTGTTGATCAGTATGGTGACCTGCTGGCGCTGCTGTTGCTCGGCCTGGCGGTCAATCTCGATGCGCGCATCAAAAGCCACCGGCTGGCCCATCACAGCAGGCTGGCCGTTGACGCGCACCCAACCTTGTTCAATCCAGGCATCGGCTTCGCGGCGCGAGCACAGCCCTAACTCGGCCATGCGTTTGTTCAGACGAGTCGTGGTCGCCGGCGCGCCCGGCGCCGGGACAGCTTTGGCAATGCGCACGGCAGCGCCCACAGGCCGCGCTGCGCCTGGGGTGGCGGGACTGGCGGCTGGACTGACAGGAAACCCGGATTTTGGTTTATCTTGCATTTGCTATGTATTTTATAGCTCGAGGCGCCCGGAAATCGGGGGCCTGAGGCCTGTTTGGCACCTGAAACCTGCTTGAAGCGCGTCAGGGCAGCTTCAGGACACCAGAAGGCGATAGCCTACAGCGGTTTCGGTCAGCAGGTGCCTGGGCTGGGCAGCGTCTACCTCAAGCTTTTGCCGCAGGTGGCCCATGTAGATACGCAGGTAGTGGCTCTGGTCTGCATGTGACGGCCCCCATACCTCGCGCAGCAGCTGGCGGTGCGTCAGTACCCGGCCAGCATTGGCCATCAGCACGCTGAGCAAGCGGTATTCAATCGGCGTGAGGTGGACTTCCGCACCAGCGCGCCGCACGATGCGCGCCTGCCGGTCCACCTCGACCTCGCCGAAGCGAAACACCGGGTCACTCTCATCAGCTGCCACACCATCGGCGGCGGCTGGGCGGGGTCGGCGCAGGTTGGCACGCACACGGGCCAGCAGTTCGCCCACGCCAAACGGTTTGGTCAAGTAGTCATCAGCACCGGCGTCCAGCGCGGCGATCTTGTCAGCCTCGTCGCTGCGTGCCGACAGCACGATGATGGGCACCGCCGACCAGCCGCGCACATCGCGGATCACGTCCAGTCCATCACCATCCGGAAGGCCCAGGTCCAGCACCAGCAGATCGGGTTTGCGCGTACCGGCTTCACTCAAGCCCTTTTTTGCGGTCTCGGCCTCGTGCACCTGCCAGCCCTCGGCTTCGAGCGCGCTGCGGACAAAGCGGCGGATTTGCGGCTCGTCTTCAATAACAACAACGACAGGGTTGGACATGCAGCGAGTTTAAGTTTGTTCGGCAGGTAGTTCCAACACCGGCAGCACCGGCATGTCGCGCCGCGGCAGCGCGACGCGAAACTCTGCCCCGCCTCCCGCCGCATTGGCGGCATCGATGCTGCCCCTGTGCGCATCCACCACCGCCTTGCAGATTGCCAGCCCCAGGCCCACGCCCGGCGTCGCGGACTCGGCTTCGCCGCGCGTGAATTTGTCAAATAGCGAGTCCTCCGGGCCGCCAAGCCGCGCCGGCAAACCCGGCCCATGGTCCCGCACCGTGAGCAACAGCGCATCAGGGCTGGCACGCGCGCTGACCTCAATCGGCGACGCGCCGTATTTGGCGGCGTTTTCCAGCAGGTTGACAAGCACGCGCTCCATCAGCACAGCATCAAACTCGACCAGCGGCAGATCGGTGGGGATATCCGTCTGCACGGTAACGCCTTCCAGGGCATGCTGCGCAGCGCGAATCGCCGAACCCACGACTTCTTCGGTGGACTGCCATTCACTGCGCAACTTGACGCCGCCCTGCTGCAAGCGCGCCATGTCGAGCAGATTGGTGACCAGCGCACTGAGCTGCCTGGCCTGCTGCGTGATGGTCTGCGCTACCGCAGCCTGCGCGTCCTGCAGCGGAGGCGCAGACCGCTGCAGCGATTCGGCCAGGCCGATCAGCGCCGTGAGCGGCGTGCGCACATCATGCGAAATGGCGGCCAGCAAGGTGTTACGCAGCCGCTCGGACTCCATCTGCACCACCGCTTGCTGAGCGATCTCGACATAGTGAACGCGCTCCAGCGCAATCGCAATTTGCCTCGCCAGCGTATCCAGCTGCTGCACCTGCTCCGGAATCAGCAACCAGCGGGGCTGCGACGGCCTGAGCGCCAGCACGCCGCGTATGCGCATGGGCGCCTTCAGCGGCACGTAATGCCAAGCCTGCGCGGACAGCGTCGAAGTGGCCAGGCCCGCAGGCTGCTCGTTGCGGAAGGTCCAGTCAGCGACGCTGGCGTCAAAGCCTTCGGGCGCCTGTTCCGGAAGCACCAGCTGGTCATGCACATCGGTTACCAGCACCCGTGCCTCGCCGCCGAAATTTCGCTGCACCGCTGCCTCGCCAAGCGCCGTGACCTGCGTGCTCAGCAGCGCCGCTGACAGGTCGCGTGCAAGCTCAAACAGCGATTGCGCGCGGCGCTCACGGCTGGAAGAAATACGCGCCTGAAACTGCAGGCCGGCGGTGAGCTGCCCGGTCAGCAAACCGACTGCGAGCATCACTGCGAAAGTGATGAGGTACTGCGCATCGCTGACGTTGAAAGACAGGCGTGGCTCTACAAAAAAGAAATCGAACGCCGCCACGTTTAAAAAAGCCGCCAGCGCTGCCGGTCCGCGGCCGAACTTCAGCGCAGTGACCACGGTACCCAGCAAAAACAGCATGACAATGTTGGCGAGGTCAAAAAGCGACAGCAGAGGCAGCGTCAGCAGCGTGATCACAAGACTGCCCGCTATGGCCGCTGCATAGCGAGGCCAGTGGTCATGCCAATGAATGGAAGCATTTGCAATGTCTTCCGGCCCGGACCGCTGCATCACACGCGGCAGCCGGCGTGCGCTTTCGGCATCGCCAACTTCCATGATGTCCAGCGTCGGGGCCAGCATGGCCAGTTGCCGGGTCATGGTGCGGCCACCCCACAACGCAGACCATGCATAAGTCCCTGCGAGGCGCGGCCTGCCGACGACCAGCGTGGCGCAGTTCAGGCGCTGTGCCTGCTGCACCAGCTCCGCCGCCGCATCATTACCGGCCAGAACGGCGGTCTCTGCACCCATTTCTTCTGCCAGCTTGATAACGGCAAGAATGCGGTCACGCTGCGGCATCGCCAGGCGCTGCAGCCGCGGCGTCTCAACATAGGTGACATGCCAGCGTACACCGAGCTGCCCTGCCAGCCGGGCGGCGGCGCGCACCGTCTGCTCTGCACCGGCGCGCGGGCCGATACATGCAAGGATGGCGCCCTGGGTGTTCCACACTGGCGCGATGGACTGCTCGACCCGATAGCTGCGCACATCATCTTCAACATGTTCTGCGGTACGGCGCAGGGCAATTTCGCGCAGCGCAATCAGGTTCCCCTTGCGGAAAAAGTTTTGCGCAGCTCGCTCCGCCTGCTGCGGCAAATACACCTTGCCGGCCTTGAGCCGCGCGATCAGTTCGTCCGGCGTGACATCCACCAGGATGATCTCATCGGCATCGTCCAGTACCGTGTCAGGCACGGTTTCATGCACGCGTATGCCGGTAATGGCACCCACCGTGCCGTTGAGGCTTTCAAGGTGCTGCACATTGAGTGCCGACCACACGTCGATGCCGGCCTCCAGCAGTTCCTGCACGTCCTGCCAGCGCTTGGGATGGCGCGAACCTTCGAGGTTGCTATGGGCCAGCTCGTCTACCAGCAATACGGCCGGCTTGCGCGCCAGCGCCGCGTCCAGGTCGAACTCTTGCAATGTGTTGCCGCGGTAGGCCACATCGCGCAACGGCAGTTGCACCAGGCCCGCCAGCAGCTCCACGGTTTCGGCGCGGCCGTGGGTTTCGACCACGCCAATCAGCACATCGCGGCCGGCCTTGCGCTCGCGCTGCGCAGCGCTGAGCATGGCCCAGGTTTTGCCGACGCCGGCGCTGGCCCCAAAGTAGATGCGCAAACGGCCACGGCGCGCACGCGCCTCGTCGCTGCGAAGCTGCTCCAGCAGCTGGTCCGGATCGGGTCGGGAATCGCTAAAACTGGCCATGCGTCATTGTCATCTTTCCCGACTGGCGGGGCTGGCAGATTTTTGGCGCTGTTGTCTGTGCTTTGGACATGCATCGCGCCCAACGATCAGCCAGGCCAACACCAGCGGCACCGCCAGCATGGCAATCGCGCAGAGCGCTTGCAACAGATCAGTGCCCATGCGCAGCATCAGCAAGATTGTGCCGCTGCAGGTGGTGGCGCCACGGCATCAGGTGGCCGATTTCACCACCCGGCACACAACACATCACCTGGTGCATGACTTCCGACACCATAGCTTGCGGCAGGCGTATCTCAAGCCTCACCTGGTGTTCATCCAACTTGGGAATACAGCGCAGCACACCTGTCTGCGGGCACGTTGCCAACGCGCACCTAAGGGTGGCGGCATCACAGCTTGGCACGGTGACATCGAGCACCATCCAGACGGTTTTTTGTGCCTCGGGGCGAACGGTAACAGGACCAAACGATTCACGGTAAGCGGCATAGGCCATGTGATGTCTCTCTTAACGAAGAGCCTCCAGTGCAAGATTGAGTTTGAGTACGTTGACCTGCGGCTCACCCAGGAAGGCCAGCGGCGGTGTGTCGGTCTGCGCCGCGACCAGCGCAGCAACCTTGTCTACGGCTACGCCACGCGCTTTGGCGACGCGAGTCACCTGGTAACGGGCGGCTGCAGGGCTGATGTGCGGGTCCAGGCCGCTGGCCGAGGCCGTTACCAGGTCTACAGGTACGGGCGCCGTGTTGCCGGGGTCAGCCGCACGCAAGGCCTCTACACGCCCCTTAACCGCGTCGGTCAATGCCGGATTCAGCGGACCCTGGTTGGAGCCGCTTGACGCGCCGGCGTTGTAGGGCATGGGACCGGTAGCCGAAGGGCGACCCCAGAAGTGCTTGGTGTCGCTGAAGTTCTGGCCTATGAGCGCAGAGCCCACTGGTTTGCCCTCCTTGAGGACCAGGCTGCCTGTTGCCTGCGACGGAAACAGCGTCTGCGCTGCGCCCGTCACCACCAGCGGGTAGGCCACGCCGGTGATGAGGGTGAGCACAGCAAATAAAACCAGGGAAGGACGGATGATGCTTGTCATTGGAATTCCTTTTGTATTCACGAAATGTTCAGGCGAGGCTCATGGCGACCAGTAGCAGGTCAATCGCCTTGATGCCGATGAACGGGACGATGAGGCCGCCCACACCGTAAATCAGCAGGTTGCGCCGCAGCAATGCAGCGGCGCCGACGGCCCGATAACGCACACCTTTGAGCGCCAGCGGAATCAAGAACACGATGATGAGTGCGTTGAAAATCACGGCTGACAAAATCGCCGACGACGGACTACCCAGGCGCATCACATTGAGCGCACCGAGTTGTGGATAGGTTGTCACAAAAATCGCTGGAATGATGGCGAAGTACTTGGCTACGTCGTTGGCAATTGAAAACGTAGTGAGCGAGCCTCGTGTCATCAGCAGCGCCTTTCCGGTCTCGACAATCTCCAGCAGCTTGGTCGGGTTGGAATCCAGGTCCACCATGTTTCCGGCTTCCTTGGCCGCCTGCGTGCCGCTGTTCATGGCGACAGCCACGTCGGCTTGGGCAAGCGCCGGCGCGTCGTTGGTGCCGTCGCCTGTCATGGCCACCAGCCGGCCTTCAGCCTGGTACTGGCGTATCAGCTTGAGCTTGTCCTCTGGCGTGGCCTCGGCCAGAAAGTCATCGACACCGGCCTCGGCAGCAATCGCGGCGGCGGTGAGCTTGTTGTCGCCTGTGATCATCACCGTCTTGATGCCCATGCGGCGCAACTCACCAAAGCGCTCCTTGATGCCGGCCTTGACGATGTCTTTGAGCTCGACCACGCCCAGCACCTGCTTGCCGTCGCTCACCGCCAGTGGCGTGCTGCCGCGGCGTGAGACTTCATCGGATGCGCGCAACACTTCAGCCGGCACATTACCGCCCATTGCTTCTATATATTTGCGCACTGCATCGACCGCGCCCTTACGCAGCTGGCGTACGCTGCCGTCACTGAGTTTTACGTCGATACCACTCATTCGCGTTTGAGCGGTGAATGGCACTTCGGTGGTATGTCCTACCAGAGCCTGGCAGGCATTGATCTTCTGGGCCAGCGTAACAATGCTGCGGCCTTCGGGTGTTTCATCGGCCATGGAGGCCTGCATCGCACAGGTCGCCAGCATGGCCTCTAGCACGCCAGGCGCCGGTAAAAAGCTTGAGGCCTGGCGGTTGCCGTGGGTGATGGTGCCGGTCTTGTCAAGCAGCAGCACATCGACGTCGCCGGCCGCTTCAACAGCCCGGCCCGAAGTGGCGATCACATTGGCCTGCATCATGCGGCTCATTCCGGCCACACCTACGGCAGACAGCAGGCCGCCAATGGTGGTAGGAATCAGGCAGACCAGCAGCGCGACGAGCGCAGTGATGCTGACCACGGTACCTGCGCCTGCGGCCTCAACGCTGAAGATCGAAAACGGCAGCAACGTGACCGTGACGGCGAGGAAAACGATGGTCAGAGCCACCAGCAAAATCGTCAGTGCGATTTCATTCGGTGTCTTCTGGCGTTTGGCGCCTTCGACCATGCTGATCATGCGGTCGAGGAAGGATTCTCCGGGGTTGACCGTTATGCGAACGACCAGCCAGTCAGACAGCACCCGCGTGCCACCGGTCACAGCAGAAAAATCGCCACCGGATTCGCGCACCACGGGCGCCGATTCTCCGGTGATAGCGCTTTCGTCGACCGAAGCAACACCTTCAATCACCTCACCATCGAGCGGAATCATTTCGCCCGCATCGACCTGAACCACATCGCCCTTGCGCAGGTTTTCTGCCTGCTCGGGAAGCCAGTTGGCCCCCACGCTTGGCGCTTCGCGTACTACACTGCTCTCCGAGGGGGCTATTTCGCCTTGGGGCGGCCCGGCGGCGAAATGGGTCGCAGTTTTTGGATCTCTGAACTTCTTGGCCCATGTGCTTTTCTTCAGGCCGCGCAAAGAAGCGGCTTGTGCCTTGCTGCGGCCCTCTGCCAGCGCCTCCGCAAAGTTGGCGAACAGCACGGTAAACCAAAGCCAGATGGCGACTGCAAAGATAAAGCCCGCAGAGCCGGCTCCCTTGCCGGCGGGTAGCTGCAAAGCCTGGAGTCCCAGCAACGTGGTCAGTATGCTGCCTATAAACACCACAAACATCACCGGGTTGCGCCACTGCACACGCGGGCTGAGTTTGGTGAACGAGGCGACGATGGCCGGCTTTAAGAGAGCCGGATCCAGCAATACAAAAGGTTTTTTATTGATCATGATTTTTTGCCTCTGTTTATTTGGCAGGCCAGAGCATCAAGTGCTCGACCACCGGGCCGAGGGCCAGCGCGGGGACGTAGTTCAACAAGCCGACTAACAACACCGTGCCGATCAGCAGGGTGACAAACAGTGGCCCGTGTGTAGGCAGGGTGCCGCCTGTTACAGGCAGGCGCTTCTTGGCAGCCAGCGCCCCGGCAATCGCCAGCACCGGCACGATGACGCCGAAGCGGCCCAACCACATCACGATGCCGAGCATGATGTTGTAGAACGGCGTGTTGGCCGACAGGCCCGCAAAGGCGCTGCCGTTGTTGTTGCCTGCCGAGGTCAGCGCATAGAGGATTTCAGAAAAGCCGTGCGCACCGGGGTTGGCAATGCCCGCCTTGCCGGCCGTTGCCAACACAGCGATGGCCGTACCCGCCAGCACCAGGATGGGCGTGACCAGGATGGCGATCGAGGTCAGCTTCATCTCATGGGCCTCAATCTTTTTACCCAGGTATTCTGGCGTGCGGCCAATCATCAGGCCCGAGATAAACACCGCGAGGATGGCGAAGATCAGCATGCCGTAAAGGCCGGTACCGACGCCGCCAAAGACCACCTCACCCAATTGCATCATCACCAGGGGCACCAGGCCGCCTATCGGCGTGAGCGAGTCGTGCATCGCATTGACGGCGCCGCATGAAGCAGCTGTAGTGATGACGGCAAACAGGCTGGAAGCATTGATGCCGAAGCGCACTTCCTTGCCCTCCATATTTCCGCCGGCCTGCAAAGCGCTGCCGGCCTGGTCCACACCCAGCGATGCGAGCAAGGGGTTGCCGGCCTGCTCTGCCGGCGTGATGACGGCCACGGCAATCACAAACATCACCGTCATCGCGGCCAGCACGGCCCAGCCCTGGCGCTGGTCGCCTACGCTGCGGCCAAACGCAAAACACAGCGCAGCGGGAATCAGGAAGATGGACAGCATCTGCACAAAGTTGCTCAGCGCTGTCGGATTTTCGTAAGGGTGGGCCGAATTGGCGTTGAAGAAACCACCACCGTTGGTCCCCAGCATCTTGATGGCCTCCTGCGAGGCAACTGGCCCCATGGCCAGCGTCTGTTTGTCGGCTTTAGCATCCTCCATGACTGGATTGCCTTTGGCGTCTTTAAGCGGCTGGCCGTCAGGGCCGTTTTTTGCAACCTGGTAGGTGTTGACCTCCAGCGTTGTTACATCCTTGTAGCTGTCAAAGTTCTGGATCACGCCCTGACCAACCAGAAAGATCGCAAACACCAGCGACAGCGGCAGCAGCAGCCAGGCCGTAAGGCGGGTGATATCAACCCAGAAGTTACCGATCACGCCGGTCGAGCGCGCGGCAAAGCCGCGAAACAGCGCAAACACCACGGCGATGCCGGTGGCGGCCGAGAAAAAGTTTTGCCCCGTTAGCGCCAGCATCTGAGGGAGGTAGCTCATGGTCGATTCACCGGTATAGCCCTGCCAGTTGGTGTTGGACGCAAAACTGATGGCCGTATTGAAGGCGGAATCAGGCGTGATATTGGCCATGCCTGCAGGGTTGAGCGGTAGCCACAGCTGCACACGCTGTAGCAGGTAGACGACGGCTACACCCAGCAGGTTGAAAGCCAGCAGCGCCAGCGCGTACTGTGCCCAGTTCATGGACTTGTCTGCAGAAGTGCCTGCAAGTTTGTAAAGCGGCGCTTCGATCTTGTGCATCCAGTGGGGCAAGCTGCCAGATGCAATGCGCGTTAGCCAGATACCCAGCGGCCATGCAGTGACCAGCAACGCAACGAGGAACACGGCCAGCAGGCCTATTGAGGAGGAAGTCATTAAAACTCCTCAGCGCAGATCAGCGCGTAGACCAGATAGGCCAGCAGGATCACGGCGCAGATGCCGCCAAAGCCGTACATCACTTCAAGGCTGATCATGAGCGGCCTCCTTCGGGCTTCTCAAGCTTCTGGAAACCCCAGACCAGCAAAACCATCACGCCCCACAGGGCGCAGGCACCAAACACAAACGCGAGATCCATGAACTTCTCCTGCTAAAAACAATAGGAGAAGTTTCAGATTCGGCGCGTAAAAACGGGGATGAAAGAATCACCCGAGGCGTAAAGAAAGCGTAAAAATAGCCGCCAGAAGAGGACGCAGCGTTGATGCGCCTGAGAGGCAGGTCATCGTAAAAACCGGAATTGCTACAAATTACATAGCAACTGGCGACCGAAAACCGAGGGCTACAGCCCTTTTTTGCTTGAGAAAAGGCTGGAGCGCAAGGCTGCAAGGTCGAGTACACGCAGGCCGCCGTATTCAATACGGATGGTGCCCTGGCTTTCAAGCGCTGCCAGCGCCTCATTCACCCGTTGGCGCGACAGACCTACCAGGTAGGCGAGCTCCTGCTGGGTGATGCGAAGGATTTCCCCGACACCCGGGTAAAGCACGGGATTGAACAACGCAGCCAGGCTACGCGCCACACGCACGTCGGGATTGCCCATGCGGTCAATTTCACGGGCTGCGATAAACGTACCCAGCCTTTCGTTGAGCTGGTTCATCACAAAACGGTTAAATCCAATCGAATGGTCCAGCAGCCAGTGGAAGGTGTCGACCGGCAGGCCGGCCACCACTGTCTTGCGCAAGGCCTGGATGTTGTAGCGATAGGGTTCGCGCTTGAGCACGGTGCCTTCGCCAAACCAGCCGCCGGGCGGCAGGCCTGCAAAAGTCATGGTTGCACCCTGGGCGCTGTCCGAACTCATCTTCAGCAGGCCCTCTACGACGCCGAACCAGTAAGTCACGGGCTTGCCTATGCGGCATACATAGTCGCCTGCCTGCGCATCGCCAACCCGCACGGCGGCGACTGCCCGTTCCCGCTCCACCGGAAGCAATGCGTCGAGCCAGTGAATGCCGGCGAGTTCGGCTTCAGTTGCCAGGCGCTCGCGAATCTGCAGTGGCTTACCGGTTTGCATGACAGGCAAAGCGCAGCCGCACGCAGGCTAAGGGAAAGTCCGGGGGAGTAATCACCCTTGAATTGTCGTTGAAACGACAACATAACGTCAAATGCCGTCCTACCATGCACTTAACCCGGACAAAGAGACAAGAAAGCAATGCAGACCACGTTTCCACGATTACTGCTTCAGCATGCTGCCGAGCGCCCCAACGCGCCCGCCATGCGCGAAAAGGAATACGGCATCTGGCAGGCGCACAGCTGGGCCAGCCTGGCAACGCTGGTCGAACAGATTGCCTGCGGCCTGCACCAGGCCGGGTTGCAGCGTGGCGAACACATGGTCGTCATAGGCGCCAACCGGCCGCGCCTGTATGCCACGATGCTGGCTGCTCAATCGCTGGGCGCAGTGCCGATTCCGCTGTACCAGGATGCGGTTGGCGCTGAATGCATTTTCCCGATCACCAACGCCGATGTGCGCTTTGCCATTGTTGAAGACCAGGAGCAGGTCGACAAGCTGCTGGAGATCCGCGACCGCTGCCCGGACCTCGGCCACATTATTTTTGACGACCCGCGCGGCCTGCGCAATTATGAAGAGCCCGGACTGATGTGGCTTGACCAGTTGATCACTGCCGGCCAGGCTTTCGCAGCCAGCCAGCCTGGTTGGTTCAAGGCCGAAGTTGCCAGGGCCGATCCGGGCGACGTGGCTGCGATGTTCTTTACCTCGGGCACCACCGGCAACCCCAAGGGCGTGGTGCATACCCACAACAGCCTGCTTGATAGTGCCCGGGCCGGTGCCGAATTTGACCGGCTGACCTCCAGCGAGGAAGTGCTGGCCTACATGCCGCTGGCATGGATAGGCCAGAACATCTTCAGCTACGCGCAATGGCTGGCTTGCGGCTATGTTGTCAACTGCCCCGAAAGCGCCAGCACGGTGACGATTGACCTCAAGGAAATCGGCCCGACCTACTACTTTGCACCGCCACGCGTGTTTGAAGGCCTGCTGACCACGGTGATGATCCGCATGGAAGACGCCGGCCACATCAAGCGTGGCATGTTCAAGTTTTTCATGGCGGTTGCAAAGCGTGTCGGGCCGCACAGCATGAACGGCCAGCCGGTCGGGTTTGCAGATGGCCTGCTCTACCGCCTGGGCAACGTGCTGGTGTATGGCCCGCTGCGCAACACGCTGGGGTTTTCGCGCGTGCGCGTGGCCTACACCGCAGGCGAAGCCATAGGCCCTGACCTGTTCACGTTTTACCGGTCCATAGGCATCAACCTCAAGCAGCTCTACGGGTCTACCGAAACCGCCGTTTTTGTATGCCTGCAGCCAGACAACCAGGCGCGCGCGGACACGGTGGGCATACCCATCAAGGGCGTGCAGATAAAAGTGGCCGACAACGGCGAAATCCTGGTCAAGTCAGCCGGTCTGCTCAAGGAATATTATAAAAATCCGGCTGCCACCGCAGAAGTTTTGACGGCCGATGGCTGGTACCACACCAGCGATGCCGGTTTCCTGGATGCCAGCGGCCACCTGAAGATCATCGACCGTGTGAAAGACGTCGGCCGCATCAAGGGTGGCGCCAACGACGGCGCCATGTTCGCACCCAAGTACGTTGAAAACAAACTGAAGTTTTTCCCCTTCATCAAGGAAGTGGTGGCTTACGGCGATGGGCGCGAAAAAGTCTGCGTCTTTATCAACATCGACTTTGACGCGGTGGGCAACTGGGCCGAAAGGCGCAATCTGCCGTACGCTGGCTACACCGACCTGGCGCAGAAGCCCGAGGTCTACGGGCTGGTGCAGGAGTGTGTTGAAAAAGTCAATGCCGACCTGAGCGCCGACGCCCTCCTGGCCGGCTCGCAGATCAGTCGCTTTTTGATATTGCACAAAGAGCTTGATGCCGATGATGGCGAACTGACCCGTACCAACAAGGTCCGCCGCGGCTTTATCGGTGACAAATACCAGCCCCTGATTGACGCGCTGTATGGCGGCAAGAGCGAGCAGTTTATTGAGACCGTCGTGAAGTTTGAAGACGGCCGCAGCGGTAGCGTCAGTGCGACCCTGAAGATCAGCGATGCGAAAACCTTTAAACCGGTAAGGGCGGCAGCGTGAGCACCCTCACCGTTCGGGCTGAGCCCGTCGAAGCTCAATCACAACCCATGCAAACACTTCGACAAGCTCAGTGCCAATGGATTTCAACATGAGTAAAAAGATTGGTGACGTCATCCTCGACGTGAACAATATTTCACTGAGCTTTGGCGGCGTCAAGGCGCTGTCGGATATTTCGTTCAATGTGAAAGAGCACGAGATTCGCGCCATCATCGGTCCCAATGGCGCAGGCAAGAGTTCGATGCTCAACTGCATCAACGGCGTGTATGCGCCACAGCAGGGTTCCATCACTTTTCGCGGCAAGACCTTCAAGCACATGAACAGCCACCAGGTAGCGGTAATGGGCGTGGCGCGTACCTTCCAGAACCTGGCACTGTTCAAGGGCATGAGTGTGCTGGACAACATCATGTCGGGCCGCAATCTGAAGATCAAAAGCAACCTGCTGCTGCAGGCGCTGCGCATCGGGCCTGCCGAAAAAGAAGAAATCATGCACCGCGAGGCGGTCGAGAAAATCATCGACTTCCTGGAAATCCAGGCTTACCGCAAAACGCCTGTCGGCCAGTTGCCGTATGGGCTGCAAAAACGTGTGGACCTTGGCCGCGCGCTGGCCATGGAACCCCAGGTGTTGCTGCTGGATGAGCCCATGGCCGGCATGAATGTCGAGGAGAAGCAGGACATGTGCCGCTTTGTTCTGGACGTGAACGACGAATTTGGCACCACCGTGGTGTTGATTGAGCACGACATGGGCGTGGTGATGGATATTTCCGACCGCGTTGTAGTGCTGGATTACGGCAGGAAGATTGGCGACGGCACACCCGACGAAGTGCGCAACAACCCGGATGTTATCAAGGCCTATCTCGGCGTGGAGCACTGAACAGATGGCTTTTTTCCTTGAAACCTTGCTCGGCGGCCTGATGGCAGGCATGCTTTATTCGCTGGTAGCGCTCGGCTTTGTGCTGATCTTCAAGGCGTCCGGCGTTTTCAACTTTGCGCAGGGCGCGATGGTGCTGTTTGGCGCGCTGGCCATGGCCCGTTTTTCTGAATGGATACCGCAATGGACGGGCATCAACAGCCTCGTGTTTGCAAACTTCGCAGCCTTCATCATCGCCGGGGCCATCATGTTTGCAGTGGCCTGGCTGATCGAGCGCCTGGTGCTGCGCCACCTCGTCAACCAGGAAGGTGCGACGCTGCTCATGGCCACACTGGGCATTGCCTATTTTCTGGAGGGACTGGGCCAAACCCTGTTTGGCAGCAGCATCTACAAGATTGACATTGGCATGCCCAAAGATCCGGTGTTCTGGCTGGAGGGCGTATTTCCTGGCGGCATCCTGATCAACAAAGAAGATTTATATGCCGCGCTGATTGCGGCAGCGCTGGTGGCCCTACTCAGTGCCTTCTTTCAAAAAACGGCTACGGGCCGCGCACTGCGTGCGGTGGCCGATGACCACCAGGCTGCGCAATCCATTGGTATCCCCTTGAACCGTATTTGGGTCATCGTGTGGTGCGTAGCTGGCGTGGTGGCCTTGGT
>JANYFF010000256.1 GCA_025362825.1 Polaromonas sp.
CCAGTTTCTGGTTTACCGTGCAGGCACCTTTGGCCCGGCTGCCTGCCGTGCTGGGTGCCGTCGATGCCACCATGCTGCAGGGCAGGCATGCGCTGGTTGTGGACGACCATGAAACCAATATACGGGTTCTCACGCGGCAGCTTGAGTTGTGGGGCATGCGTGTCAGCAGTGCCGAGTCCGGCGAGAAAGCCCTGCAACTGATGGCGCTGGCACATGGCGAGGATTCGCTGCCCGATGTGGTGATCACTGACATGCACATGCCGCAAATGGACGGCGTCAGCCTTGCGGGAGCCATTAAGGAAAAATCGGCGTGGTCGCAGGTACCAATGATCCTGCTGACATCGGGTTTCATGCCGCCTGGCCATGAGGCTTCCCGGCTTTTTGCGGCCAGGCTACTCAAGCCCGCCCGTCAAAAGCAGCTGTTTGACACCATTGCGCGCTGTATTGCGCTCAAGGGCGCCACCGCGCAGGCGCCTGAAGCGACACTGGCCGCTATTGGGATCACCACGGCGAAAAACCTGGTGCTGGTGGTTGATGACAATGCGGTCAACCTCAAGGTCGCGTGCGCCATGCTGGCGCGACTGGGTTATCCGTCGCAGACCGCGCTCGACGGCCAGGAGGCCGTGGAAGCCGTCGCCAAGGCGCATGCGGCAGGCCGTCATTTTGGCGCTGTGCTGATGGACGTGAACATGCCGCGCATGAATGGCTTGCAGGCCACAGAAGAAATACATGCGCTGCTAGGTGCTGCCTCACCGCCCGTTATCGGTCTGACCGCCGGCGCCTCGTCTGAAGACCGCGCCCGCTGCATGGTGGCGGGCATGAACGATTACCTGACCAAGCCCCTGTACGTGGCGGCGCTGACCATCGCGCTGGAGCGCTGGCTCGACAAACCGGGGACGGCCGCTAGCGCCGCTACTGCCCCGTTGGCGGGCGAAGGCAGCGATGCAACAGAAGACGTGGAACCCGCGCTGATGGATTTCGATCGCCTGGCCGAGTTCAAGGAGTTTGACGACGATGCGCTGACCATGACACGTGAAGTGATCGGTCTTTTCAGGACCGATGCTTCCCAGCGGCTTGACGCCATCGAGCAGGCCATCCGCAGTAACGATGCGCGGGCCTTGTCGTGGGCCAGCCATGCGTTGGTTGGTGCGGCAGGCAATGTCGGTGCGGTGGCCATGCAGTCCATCGGCATCGCGCTTGAAACGCATGCGAAGACTGGCGTGGTGCCGGTCAATGCCACGCAGCAGTTGCAAAAGCTGAAGGTGTACTGGGAAAAAACCAGTGCGGTTCTGGATGCCTGGCTTTGACCTGCAGGCCTTGGGCTAATTGAGCAGAGCCAGTTTGTCTTCAGGCAGCAGGGCGTCGGCAGCCAGCGGTTGCATCGCTGAAAGCGCGGCATAGAGCGGCGTGAAATCAGGCGCCGTCATGTCAAACAGCTGGTGAAAGCTGTCGATGACGAAATAGGTTTGCTGGTAGCTGTCGATCTTGTAGCGGGTGCGCATGGTGCGCAGCAAGTCCAGCATGATGCGCTGTGGCTCGGGGCTTCTGACCGCGTGAACCAGTTCACCTGACGAGCTCAGGATGCCGGCCCCGTAGGCTCGCAGCCCATTGGCCTGGCGTATCAGGCCAAATTCAATCGTGTACCAATAAAGCCGTGACAGCTGCTCACATGCGCTCAAGCTGTGGGCCTTCAGGCCACCGGCGCCATAGGCCTGCATATGGTCGGCAAACACTGGATTGAACAGCAGCGGCACATGGCCGAACAGGTCATGAAAAATATCCGGCTCGACGATGTAGTCAAACTCTTCAGGTGTGCGTATCCAGTCCGTGACCGGAAACTTGCGGTTGGCCAGCAATGTGAAAAACGGGACTTCAGGAATCAGCCCCGGCACGGCAACGACCTCCCAGCCGGTCGCCTTGTACAGACGCTCGTTGATATCGTCAAAGCGCGGTATCTGGCTGGACGAACCCAGCGACGGCAGTGCGGCGATGAATTCATCACACGCCAGGCCGGGCAGCAGCGCCGACTGCCGCTGGTACAGGCGGCTATAGGTTTCGTGATCCGCCGCCGTGTAGGCCGCGTAGTTTTGCGGGCAGGTGTAGTCTGGTGCTACCTGGCCTCCGCGCACGTAGTCACCTCGCGGTGGCCTTTCACTGGCGCCATAGACTGCGGGTTCAATAGCCATGATCGCAACCCCATTTTCCAGACCTGCGAAAAATGTCCAGGGCAAGGCGTGCCGGCGCAGACAGTGGCAACGCCACGGCAAGCGGGCGCAACGCCGCCGTGGGCATTTTCTCGCAGGTCTTCACGCGGCTAGGACGCCGCGGCGCATCTGGTCAAGCTCAATGCTCTCAAACAGCGCCTTGAAGTTGCCTTCACCAAAGCCATCGTCGCCCTTGCGCTGGATAAATTCAAAAAAGATAGGGCCCAGCTGGTTCTCGCTGAAAATCTGTAGCAGTAGCGCGCCTTTTTTGCCATCTACCAGCACCTTGCGGCGCTGCAGTTCGGCCACGTTTTCGCCGTGGCCCGGAATGCGCTTATCAACCAGTTCGTAGTAGGTGTCTATGGTGTCCAGTAGCTTCACGCCTTTGGCACGCATCTGGTCCACGGTTGCCAGCAAGTCGGTACTGCCCATGGCAATGTGCTGTATACCTTCGCCGTGGTATTTGTCCAGGTACTCCTGTATCTGGCCGGCTTTTTCGTTACCTTCTTCATTGATCGGGATACGTATCTTGCCGCAGGGGCTGGTCATGGCTTTGCTCTTGACACCGGTCACCTGGCCTTCAATGTCGAAGTAGCGGATCTCTCGGAAATTGAAGAGCCGCTCGTAAAAGCCGGCCCATTCGTCCATGCGGCCTCGGTGCACGTTGTGCGTCAGGTGGTCGATATAGGTCAGGCCGTTGCCGACCGGGTTGAGCGCGTCGCCACTGATGCCTGGCAGGGGCTGGAAGTCCACATCATAAAAACCGATGTTGCCAATGTCGCCCGGCTGGGCGCCATTCTTGCCGCGCCACTGGTCAATGAAATAAATGATTGAGTCACCGATGCCCTTGATCGCCGGAATGTGCAACTCGCCCGGGCCGGCAGTGTTTGCATAGCCCCACGCGCCAAGCGAAATTGCACGCTCATACGCCGCCTTGGCATCCTGCACCCTGAAGGCAATCGCGCACACGCTGGGGCCATGTTGCCGGGCGAAACGCTGTGCGAAGGAGTCCGGCTCGGCGTTGATGATGAAGTTGATGCCGCCCTGGCGATACAGGGTCACGTTTTTATGGCGGTGCCTGGCAATCGGCCTGAAACCCATGCGCTCAAACACTGCGCCCATGGCCTGTGGATCGGGCGCAGCATATTCGATGAACTCAAAGCCGTCGGTCCCCATGGGGTTGTCCCAAGCAGCGCTAGTTTCAAATGACAGGTGTGCACCCATATGCGTATCTCCAGAAAAATATTTGATGCCTGCACTGTAATGGCGGTGAACATCAATTTTCTGGCGAAACGCTCTTGTGAGGCGTACCTTTCTGCAGGAAAACTGCGTTTTTAATTCTAAATGCGCTGCAGCCAACCGCTGATCTGCTACTGGATGGCAGCTCACTGCGAGCGGAGAGCCAAGGCGGCATCCACCCGCAATTGTTCCTGCTCTGAAAACAGCCGCTGGCTTAGCTGCTGGAGTTCTCCGGGGCTGGCTTTTCTGGCTACGGCGCCGGCGTAGTCGTTCAGCCGTGACTGCCAGTCACGGTCTTCGCGGTCCATTTGCGCCAATTGGGTTGCAGCGGCTTCACCGTAGCTGGTGCGCCGCTGGTTGAAGCGCTCGACGTCGCTTAAAGCTTTGGCATCGAACGCTGCGGTTTGTGCCGCGACCGCGACTTGTGCAATTGACTGCCGCCGCTGCGCACGTTGCGCCTCGCTGAGGCTACCCTCTGCGTCTGCCAGTGCGGCCTGTTTCTGGGCGGTGTTCAGCGCACTGTTGCGTTCAATTTCAAGGCGCGCCAGCGTGTAGCGGTCAAGCTGCATGTCTTCTGCAAAAAGAGCTTCGTATTCCTCGCCGGTGAAATGCCGTTCCCTGACCTGCTGGCGTGCGTCAAGCGCTACCCGCAAAGCGCGCGGATCGCCAGGGTCTGCTGGCGGCTTGATGCTGCCCAGTGCCACCCGGTAGTCGACATAGCGATCAATTAGTGCGGCCGCCCGTGCGGCGTATTCCGCCGGAAAAAACCGCGCCAGCAGCGTGAAGGCCCGCTTTTTCAGCATCGCCGGATCGCTGATGCTGCCGCCTATGCTGGCCTCAAACAGGACTTCTTCCAACGTATGCCGCAGCTCGCTGGTTAAAAAAGGATCGGAAGGTGCGTCGCCTGCAGGGCGCACTGCAAGCGCTGCGGTGCTTCCGGGCTGTTGGCTCTGTGCGCTGGCGTTCATGCCTTGCAGCCTTGATGCTGCGCTGGTGGATATTCCACTGGCGCCTTTGCTGGACGCCAGCCACCAGCCAGCGGTGCACAGCGCGAGGGTTGTGACGACGGTCAGCGCAAGGCGCCTGTGCTTCACAGGCCCAGCAGCTTCAGGCGGTTGGCTTGCTGGCGGTACAGGGTGACCGGGTCCACCGAGAACCAGTCGCGCAGGCCGACCACCTGGTTAACTTCATCCAGGTGGTTCTGGCGGTACTCGCCGATGGTTGTGCCCAAGCGCGACGAACATGCAGCGACCAGACCGTCATTGGCTTCGCCAAACACCAGGCTCATGATGCCCAGCGGGCCATCGCTGACGTCAAGAATGTTGGTCACAGGCTGCGTGCCGGCCCATGAGAAGTAGCGCACGCCATTGACCAGTTCGGGGCCACTGCCGCAACCTGCTGGCAGGCCCTGCGGAAAACGGCGATTGAAGTCCAGCGACCCAGCCGTGGTGAGCGAATTGAGGGCGGCGGTCGGCATCTGCGGCAGGCTGGTGCCGCCGGAGCCGAGGTTGATCAGCGCGACGAAAGCCTTGGCGGCAGCGTTGACCACCGATTCAGACAACGTGCCCGCAGGCGCCGCGCCGCGAAGGATGTCCGCCACACGCGAGCCTTTGTTGACGCCGCCTATCGAGGTGGCCGACGCTACGAGCTGCGGGGCCACGCCGGCCACATAGCGGATGGTCGGGCCGCCGTGCGAGTGACCAATCAGGTTGACCTTGCTGGCGCCGGTAATGGCCAGGATGTTTCTGACTTGCGCCAGCAGCTGTTCGCCGCGTACTTCCGTACTGTTGGCGGCCGAAACTTGGGCGACAAAGACGCGAGCGCCGTCCTGCGTCAAGGCGCTTGGGATGCCGTAAAAGTAGTCGATACCGAGGAAGGAGTCAAATCCAAACAGCCCATGCACCAGCACGATGGGGTAGCGCGTCTTGGTGTAGCCGGTGTCGGCATGCGCGGTCGCGCCAAACAGCAGGGCGGTGGCGGCCAGCGCAAAAATCAGGCGGCGCAGGTGGCTGGCGAAGGATGAGAAAACGGTCATGTACAAGTCTCCGGTTTATTAAAATAATACGAACGGTCGTGCTTTTTATTTATAAAGATTTTTTCAGTAAGCTGAAGGGTTGACCATTAGGGCAATCCCGCGTGTTGCACAGCATGATCAGGATGGTGGTCTGTGACTCTGAATCAGTAAAATTGCGCCATGCCCGATATTTCAGCACTTGACAAGCTTGATCGCGCCATTTTGCGCAGTCTGCAGCAAAACGGCCGCGAAACCTACGACGTTATCGGCGAGCAGGTGGGCTTGTCGCCCAGCGCCGTATTGCGCCGCGTTAAGCGGTTGGAGGAGTCAGGTGTCATCGACTCCTATGTGGCGTTGGTGAGGCCCGAGACGGTTGGCCTGGGGCTCACGGCTTATATCAATGTGCGCCTTGAAAAGCACCTTGAGACCCACAAGCGCAACCCGATGGACCTGTTTCGCGCCAGCGTGCAGGCCTGGCCCGAGGTGGTGGAATGCGTCTCGCTGACCGGCGAGATGGACTACCTGCTGCGGGTGGTAGTGGCCGACATGGCTCACTACAGCCGCTTCATCATGGACACGTTACTCAAGCACCCCAGCGTGCAGGATTGCAAATCGAGCTTCGTGCTTGACCGTGTGAAGACGACCACCGCAGTGCCGGTTTAACTTCGCCCAATAAAAACGCCACCTTGAGGGTGGCGTTCAACTGCTGGCGACGTGCCCAGCAGCGAGGCAGTGCAAATTAAACTTTGCGGCAAACGACGATGCCTTTGTCGGTGCCAGTCTGTGTACTGTCGGCCGCAGGGCTGGTTACCACGATGGCGAGACTACTGGACAACGGCAGGACCAGCGATGCGTCGCTCAAAGCTTCCGTATTGTTCTTTGCAATCAGGATTCCATTGATATCCGTGGTGGAGTTGGTGCGTCCGACGTAAGCCTTGTTGTATTGCAGGGTACCCGGCTGGGACGCCTTTCCGGTGGCGGTGACGGTATACCCCGCGCCGCTTACAACCAGTGAGGCCTGGTCTGTGCCGCCTGAGCTGCAGGCCCAGTTGCCGTCGAACTCGGTGCCCGCCAGCTTCGCGGACTTCGCAGCATAAAAGACTCCCGTGCGAGTAACCGGCAGGGTATCGTCGCTATCACCAAAGCGGTCGATGATGAGCACCGGGCCACGATCTCCAGAGCTTACGTGCAGGACGCCAAAATTTTTCGTACCTTCCATGATGCGCAAAATGCCTGTGGCGTCTTTTGAGACCTTAAGTGCTTTGGTTTTGATGGTCGGGTTGCCGCCTGGAACTGCTGCACAGGCACCGTTAACCGCAATGCTGCCGTCGCACACCGTTATATCTGTACCGTTAGCCGCGATGATGAAGCCGCCCAGCGGCGTGTCGCGCCACTGGCCGTTTGAAGCATTGCGTACAGATCCGGCGAAAAAATAGTTGCCGGCGAGTTTGCCGACATCGGCAACGACATAACCTGAACCTGAAACAGAAGCGTTTTTGCTACCCACTTTGATGTTGCCTGCGGCGGTCTTGGTGCGGGTATCAATTTGCACTGACAGTGCACTGCCAGAGGCATCTTTCACAGTTGTGACCGTGCCCACTGTTGTTTTGGTAAACGTGGCTGCGGTGGTGGTGGTGAGGCCGTACTGTGATAGCAGCACCCTAACCACATATTGATTGGTTTTGTTGTTGAGCACCAGCTGCCATGAGTCACCCACATCTGCAGCGAGGTTGTAGACCTCTTCGTCAGACGACGCGCCGGCAATCACCGTTGCCCCAATGCTATTTGCTGTATCTGTCGAAGCCGTGGTGACGACGTCTGCCGTAGGTGCAGCTGGAGTCGTGACTGCGGCAGTGCCACCACCGCCGCCGCAGGCAACCAGGGCTGCAGTCGCGATCAGCGACAAAAGGGCGGGGGCGAAAAATTTGGATGTCATGCGCTTGGATGTCCTGTGCGTTATTAATAAGTACTTCAACATTAGAAGTATCTCTTTGTAACTGGCCGAATGTAAAGTGTCAATCCCCCGAACGGGTGAGTAGTATTCGGCAAAAGTGACTGAGATCTTGTCTTGCTGCGTTCGAGGCTGCTTAATCAGTCGCTGGTAGCGCTTCGAGGGCCGGCTGGATTAGGTGTTCGTATCCATTCCTGGATCGATTAGTTCTGCGAGTCCAGCTGCAATTCATCGCATTTGCTATTTAATTAATAGCTATGATTGACTATATTACGTGGGCTGCGGGCCTATTTGATATCTTAAGCAGCGTTGGGACATGAATCCCTTGGCCAAATGTGCCTTTCAAGGTTTAATATGGAAAATCTAGGGAAAACCCTTATATTTCAGGCATGGTCAGTCCAGCAACACTTCTTAAAGCTTCTTTCAGCGCGAGCAAAGAATTCTTTCGCCCGCCGGTGGAGGTCGCCCCGCGCCAACCGCAAGGGTCCAGACCCACGCCCGTAATGGTGCCTATCCGTTCTATTGGCCCCACACACGGCGACCGCATCATTACCCATTTGCTGGCGCTGGACCCGCACGACCGCTACCTTCGGTTTGGCTACGCAGCCAATGACGAGCAAATCCGCCGCTATGTGGGCGGCCTGAACTTTGAGCGTGACGAAATATTCGGCATCTACAACCGCAAGCTGCAGTTGATCGCCATGGCGCACCTGGCTTTTTCCACCGATCCTTCGCTCAAGAGCTGCGCCGAGTTTGGGGTATCCGTGCTGACCCACGCGCGCGGCCGTCGCTATGGCGCGCGCCTGTTTGACCGCGCCGTCATGCACGCCCGCAATGAGGGCGTGGACATGATGTTCATCCACGCGCTGAGCGAAAACACTGCCATGCTGACGATTGCCCGCAAGGCCGGCGCCACCATCGAGCGCGACGGTTCTGAGAGCGAAGCCTATCTGAAGCTGCCGCCGGCCGACCTTGATTCACGCATGACCGAAATGCTCGAAGAACAGATCGCCCAGACCGACTACCGCCTCAAGGTGCAGGCCAAGCAATTCTGGGACTTGCTGGCCATGGTGCAGGAAGTCCGCCGCGGCGTACGCGATGCGCGCGAACACACTTCGATGTAGTGAATATGGCCCCCACGGTTGCTCACTGCGTGTAGCGCCCTGCACCTTGCAGGCCGCCGCTGCGCCTGTGGCCGGCAAAGCCGGACCGCAGCCTTTGCTGGCATGGGAGAAGGCCAATCATGTAGCGACCGGTAATTGAATTACGTTATCCTTGCGGCTTACCCACTTCCGCGCACCTCTGTGTCCGACATTCCCCCCAGTAGACCGTCCAAACCGGAAGACAAACGCGGCTTTTTGCAAAAGCTTGCTGAAATGCTCCACCCCGGTCCCGACTCCAAAGACGAGTTGATCGAGACCCTGGTGGAGGCGCAGGACAACGACGTGATAGGCGCCCAGAGCCGCGAGATGCTTGAAGGCGTCATCCGCATGGCCGACATGACGGCAGGGGACGTGATGGTGGCCGCACCGCGCATGGATCTCGTCAACATTGACGCACCGTTCGATGAACTGCTCCACCTCGTTATCGACACGGCGCACTCGCGTTTTCCGGTCTACGAAGGCGCCAAGGAAAACATCCTCGGTATTCTCATGGCCAAGGATCTGCTCAAGCTGCAGCGCGCGCCGGAACTGAACATCAAGGCCTTGCTGCGCCCGGCGGTGTTTGTACCCGAGAGCAAGGGTCTCAACGACTTGCTGCGCGAGTTTCGCGGCAACCGTAACCACCTGGCCATTGTGATCGACGAGTTCGGCCGCGTTGCCGGCCTCATCACGATTGAAGACGTGCTCGAACAGATCGTCGGCGAGATCGAAGACGAGTTTGATATCGCCGAAGACGAAGGCGACATCTTTGGCCTTTCCGACCGAACCTACCGCGTCAGCGGCGACACCTCGATTGAACGTGTCAGCGAAGCCTTTGGCGTCAACCTGCACGACGACGATTTCGACACCATAGGCGGCCTGGTCGCCCACCGGATGGGCCATGTGCCCAAGCGCGGCGAGCAATACATACTGTCGGGGCTGGAATTTGCCGTGCTGCATACCAAGGGCGGCGCGGTTCGCTGGTTCAAGGTTTCCCCGGTGGCAGCCAGCAACGGCAGCTCCGCGCCGGCGTGAGCACCGCCGCGCCGCCTGTGGCTGTGTACGGCGGCTAATCGGCTAAAGCCATGCGGTCTACGCCTTCACTGCCCACCCTGCCTGCGCTGCTGGAACACATCCGGCCTGCGCCTTCCGGTACTCGGGTCCCCATCATTCAGTTTGCTATTGTTTTAATAGCTGGTACGGCCCATGCCTTGGGCGTCGCATGGCCTTTTGATGCGGTATTTACGGCCGGCCAGCCGCTCTGGTGGCTGCAAATGCTGGCCATGTTTATGTTGGCCCTGCAGCTGTGGCGTTGCAGCAGTGCAAAATCCGCCGCGCTGCTTGGCTGGGCTTTTGCCACCGCATTGCAGTGCGCCACCTGGTGGTGGCTGTTCATTTCACTGCACACCTATGGCGGCCTGGCGTCCCCGCTGGCGGTCATCGCCATCGTCGGGTTGGCGGCTTTCCTGGCGCTTTATTACGCCGCAGCCTGTGCGGTTTTTGCGCTTGTGGCCCCTGCAAACCAGTTCGGCCGCGCCCTCGTGTTTGCGGTCTGCTGGCTGTTCGCCGAACTGGCACGGGTGGCGTTTTTCACCGGTTTCCCGTGGGGTGAGGGTGGATACGCCCAGCTTGACGGGCCGTTTGCAGATATGGCCAAACTCGTCGGCGTACACGGCTTGACGTTTGGTGCTGCGTTGCTGGCGGCTGCCGTAGCCGGCTGGGTCATAAGGCCGCGTGCGCTGCCGGCTGCGGCCATTGTGGGCGGGGTGCTGCTGGCGTTTGCCGCGAGCCATACGCTGAAAATCCCGGAAGAGGGCGCTTCGCACTTCACCGCTGCCTTGCCTGCGCAAGGCTCGCCCTTCAGCGTCACGCTGCTCCAGGGCAATATTGCCCAGGACGAAAAATTCCAGGGTGGCAAGGGCATCCCCGATGCGCTCAACTGGTATGGCCAGCAGCTCAATGCCGCGGCGACATCGCTGGTCGTGACGCCAGAAACGGCTATACCGCTCCTGCCCGCCCAGTTGCCCGAAGGCTATGCGGACGCGATGGTTCGGCGCTTCACCAAACCGATGTCGGGTGCGCCAGTCGCCGCGGCTCTTATCGGCATACCGCTGGGTGACAGCCGGGCGGGTTACACCAATTCTGTTATTGGCCTGAAGCCGAATGCGGCGGGTGCACCGGCGGGCGATGTGGTCTACCGTTACGACAAACACCACCTCTTGCCATTTGGCGAGTTTGTGCATCCGCTCTTCAAGTGGTATCTGGCCATCGTCAACATTCCGCTGGCAGATTTC
>JANYFF010000509.1 GCA_025362825.1 Polaromonas sp.
GCCAGGTCCTGCCGACGTTAACGCCGGTCAAGTGCTTCCCGTCAGCGGCGAACAGGCAGAGGCGCTGGAAGCCATGATGGCCAAGGCTTTTTCGGTGCGGACCAGCATGGAACCCGCAGCCGATGGCCCTGCAGCAGCGCCCCTTCCGCCGGTCGAAACCCAGCGCTGCGGGTTGATTGCCATCGTCGGCAAGCCCAATGTGGGCAAGTCAACGCTGCTCAATGCGCTGGTCGGCCAAAAGGTCAGCATCACATCGCGCAAGGCGCAGACCACGCGGCATCGCATCACTGGCATGCGCACGGTCGGTCCGACCCAGTATGTATTTGTCGACACGCCGGGCTTTCAGACCCGCCATGGCAATGCGCTTAACCGTTCGCTTAACCGGACGGTGGTTGGGGCTGTCAATGATGTGGACCTCATTGTTTTCGTGGTCGAGGCCGGGCAGTTCAACCTTGCCGATGCCAAGGTGCTGGCGCTGCTGCCTGAAAAAACACCGGCCATCCTGCTGGCCAACAAGTTTGACCTGATTCACCGTCGCGCCGAAATTGCGCCCTGGCTCAAATCGATGCAGGAGCGTCACAACTTTGCAGAATTTGTGCCGATGTCCGCGAACAGCGCCAAAGACGTCGAGCGACTGTTCGGTATTTGCGAAAAATACCTGCCGATGCAGCCCTGGATGTATGGCGCGGACGAGTTGACCGATCGCAGCGACCGCTTCATGGCCGCTGAAATCATCCGTGAAAAGCTTTTCCGGCTGACCGGCGACGAACTCCCCTACACCTCGACAGTCATCATCGACAAGTACGAAGAAGAGGGCAACTTGCGCAAGGTTGCTGCCACCATCGTCGTCGAACGCGACGGGCACAAAGGCATGATCATTGGCGAGAAGGGCGAGAAGCTCAAGCGCATAGGTACCGAAGCCAGGCATGAACTGGAAACGCTAACCGGCGGCAAGGTGTTCCTGGAAATCTGGGTCAAGGTGCGCTCTGGCTGGGCAGATGATGAAGCCCGTGTAAAAACTTTCGGGTATGAATAGTGCCCCCACGTTCGCTCGCTTCGCGTAGCTCTCTGCCCCCCGAGGGGGCGCCCCGCCTGCAGCCCGGCAAAGCCGGTTCTGCGGCTTGGACTGGCTTAGGCACGACGGCAATTTCGTTCAGCCTGATTATTATTTGACAGCTGTGGTCACCAAACGCATCACCGATGAGCCGGCATATGTTTTGCACCGCTACGACTGGAGCGAGTCCAGCCTGATCCTGGAGGTTTTTACCCGTACCTATGGGCGGGTGGCGCTGATTGCCCGCGGTGCCAAAAAGCCGACCTCGAATTTCCGGCCCATCCTGCTGCCCTTGCAGCCGCTGCATGTTGCTTTCGGCGGCGATGCCGAGATCCGCACCCTCAAAAGCGCCGAATGGCAGGGCGGCCACGTCATGCCGACCGGCGATGCCTTGTTGTCAGGCTATTACCTCAACGAGCTGCTGATGCGGCTGCTGGCACGCGACGACCCGCATCCGGCGCTATTTGATGCTTATGCCGCCACGGTGCAACTGCTGGCCAACCAAGCCATAGATACGCTGCAGGTGGCTTTGCGCGCTTTTGAGCTGCGCCTGCTGCGCGACATCGGGCTGCTACCCCTGCTGGATGCGCAAACCACCACCCTGTCGGCGCTGGATGACGACGCGCAGTATGTGTTGCTGGCCGAAGCCGGCCTGCGCGAGGCGCATGATGACGACCGGAGCAGCCTGAGCGGCTTTCAGTGGCGCGCACTGCAGCTGGCGCTTGACGGTGATTCGCCTTTCATCGAAACCATGCACGCCTGCGTTAACAACCTGCCGGCGCTCAAAGCGCAGCTGCGCAGCCTGCTGCACTACCATTGCGATGTAAAAGTCCTTAAAACCCGGCAGATGATGATGGACTTGCAAGCTCTTTAAAAATGACTCCCCCAGATCAAACCCCCCCTTCAGTCCAGAGCCGTACGTCGCTGTCCGTCAACGTCAACAAGGTTGCCTTGCTGCGCAATACCCGTCATCTCGGCATTCCGGATGTTGTTCGTGCCGCGCGTCTGTGCCTGGAGGCGGGTGCCCACGGCATCACGGTGCATCCGCGGCCCGACGAGCGCCATATTCGCGGCGACGATGTCTATGAAATCGCCGCCATGATGAAAGACTGGCCAGACCGCGAATTCAACATCGAGGGCAACCCCTTCCAGAACCTCATGCACTTTGTGCACGACCTGACCGCACGCGGCCTGCCGCTGCACCAATGCACCTTTGTTCCCGACAGCGAAGACCAGTTCACCAGCGACCACGGCTGGAGTTTCCCGGAAGACACCGACCGCCTGCGGCCACTGATTGAGCAGGCCCATGACCGCGGCGTACGTGTCAGCCTTTTCATGGACCCGGTCCCTGGCGCCATGGCGGGCGCCAAACTGGCCGGCGCTGACCGCGTGGAGTTTTATACCGAAACCTATGCGCGCGCATTCAGCGGCCCGGAAAAAACCCAGGCGCTGGGCCATTTCACGCGAGCGGCGCTGGCTGCCGCCGCGCTCAATCTGGGCATCAATGCCGGCCACGACCTGAACCGCGACAATCTCACCGAATTCCTCGCGGCCGTGCCTGGCGTCCGCGAAGTGTCCATCGGCCACGCACTGATCGCAGATGCGCTTGAACTAGGCTACAGCGCAACGGTGAAAGATTATTTGCGCTGCATTGACGAAGCGTCTTCGCTTGCCAGACCACGATGATTTTCGGCATCGGTACCGACATCTGTGACATACGCCGGATACGCGCGAGCCTGGAGCGCAATGGTGAGCGCTTCGCCCGCCGCATCCTCAGCGATGGCGAGCTCGCCACCTGGAAAACACGCAGTGCACGCTGGCCGGACCGCGGCGTCAGCTACCTTGCCACGCGGTTTTCAGCCAAGGAAGCGTTCAGCAAGGCGATAGGCACGGGCATGCGTATGCCCATGACCTGGCGCAGCTGTGAGATCACCAAGGCGGCCAGCGGCAAGCCTGAAATCGTTCTGCACGGCGCCCTCAAGGAATGGTTTGAGGCCCGCCAGCTCACAGCCCACGTTACCGTAACGGATGAGACTGACTATGCCGCCAGCTTTGTTGTTGTAGAGAAAAACAGCCGCTAGCCGCCGGAATACCTGCACCTTTCGCTATCAATTTAATAGTAATCAAGATTTATGACTCAGCACGCCCCCCTCATCATCGACATCGCCGCTACAGCCCTGACAAAGGACGACCGCCGCCGCCTCAAGCATCCACTGACGGGCGGCATCATCCTGTTTGCCCGCAATTGGGAAAACCGACAGCAGCTGGCCAGCCTGTGCACCGCCATCAAAAGTATCCGCCAGGATTTGCTGATTTGCGTGGACCACGAAGGCGGCCGGGTACAGCGCTTTAAAAACGACGGTTTCACCCATTTGCCGCCCATGCACGCACTGGGCGAGTTGTGGATCAAGGACCAGCTGGCAGCGACCAATGCTGCGACCGCCTGCGGTTATGTGCTGGCCGCCGAGCTGCGCAGCTGCGGCGTTGATTTCAGCTTTACGCCCGTGCTTGACCTCAACTATGGTGAAAGCAGCGTCATAGGCGACCGCGCCTTTGGCCGCGATCCGCGCGTCGTGACGCTATTGGCTAAGAGCCTGATGCACGGGCTGCTACAGGCCGGTATGATGAACTGCGGCAAGCATTTCCCCGGCCACGGTTTTGTGAAGGCCGATTCGCATCTGGAGATTCCCGTCGACAAACGCAGCCTCAAGGCGATTCTGGCCGACGATGCCGCCCCCTACGAATGGCTTAACACCACGCTGACCAGCGTCATGCCGGCCCATGTGATCTACCCCAAGGTCGACTCCCGGCCCGCAGGCTTTTCGGAGCAATGGTTGACATTCATCCTGCGCGGCCAGCTGGGCTTTGGCGGCGCCATTTTCAGTGACGACCTCAGCATGGCCGGTGCGCGCATCATCGACGGCCGGCAGGTCAGCTATACCCAGGCGGCGGCCACGGCGCTGAACGCCGGCTGCGACATGGTGCTGCTGTGCAACCAGTCGGTCGATGGCGGCAAGGCGGTAGACGACCTGCTCGACGGCATGGCCGAGGCCTTGCTGAAAGGCCAATGGGAAGCGCTTGAGTCGAGTGAAATGCGCCGGCTCGACCTCCTGCCCACCACGCCGGCCCATGAATGGGATGAGCTGATGCTGCATCCGGCCTATATGCATGCCATGGGCCTGATTCCCTGATTCCATTTCTAAATCATCCGTGCACTTTGTCGGCTTCGCTAGCCGTACGTCCGTACTGTCGTCGCTTCGCCTTCGCGTTCACGAATGATGTAGAAACGGAATGCGCTGCGAAAGAAATGGCTGTGCTATTGAATTAATAGCGAACTATGACCGGAATGCGGGGGCGACGAGCTTTTTTCATTGGAAAAAACTGGTTTTTTACCATTTGAGGCGGTCCGGGAGCCTTTCAGAGCACGCGGACGCGAATCACGTGTTCCAGCGCTTCGATGGCTTCCACCACGTGTTCGCCTGGCGCATCTTCCACGTCGATGATGTTGAAGGCCAGCTCACCGCGGCTCTTGTTCATCATGTCGATGACGTTGACCTTTTTGTCTGCCAGCACCGACAGCACGCTGCCCAGCACGCCCGACACGTTGTCGTTTGAGAAGGTGATGCGCGTGGTGCCCGGCGTGCGGCCCATGTTGACGGCGGGAAAGTTGACGGAGTTGGTGATGTTGCCGTTTTCAAGGTAATCGACCAGCTGGTTAGCCGCCATCACTGCGCAGTTTTCTTCAGACTCTTCGGTGCTCGCGCCTATGTGCGGCATGGCAATCACCTTTGGATGGCCAAGCAGCGCAGGCTCCGGAAAGTCGCAGACGTATTTACCCAGCCGGCCCTGGTCCAGGCTGCGCTTGATGGCAGCTGAATCCACAATCGTCTCGCGCGCAAAGTTCAGCAGCACGGCGCCCGGCTTCATCAGCCCCAGCGCGGCGTCATTGATCAGGTGGTGTGTCGCGTCCATGGCTGGCACGTGCAGCGAGATGTAGTCGGCCCGAGCCAGAAGCGCCTGCAGGTTTTCCATCCGCGTGACGTCGCTGGACAGCCGCCAGGCCGCATCAATCGACAGTGCAGGATCAAAGCCGACCACCTTCATGCCCATGGCCAGCGCCATGTCGGCCACCATCGAGCCAATCGCACCCAGGCCCACGATGCCCAGGGTCTTGCCCTTGATCTCGCCCCCGGCAAAACGCGCTTTCTCCTTCTCGAGCAGTGCCGACATTTCTGCCGCATCGCTCATGCTGGTCAGCGTGTTGACATAGGCCATGCCAGGCAGAATGCCACGCGTGGCCAGCAGCATGCCGGCCATCACCAGCTCCTTGACCGCGTTGGCGTTGGCGCCTGGTGTGTTGAAGACCACAATGCCCAGCCGGCTGTACGGCGCTACCGGTACGTTGTTGACGCCAGCCCCAGCACGCGCTGCTGCCAGCAATGATTTAGGGACTTCAAGGTCGTGCAGCTTCTGGCTGCGCAGCAAAAACGCATCGGGCTGGCCGATGTCGCTGCCAACCTCATACGACTGGCGCGGGAAACGTTCCAGGCCCTTGATGGAGATCTGGTTGTAGGTTCTGACCTTGTACATAACGCACTCCCATAAATTCATTTTTCAGGCGAATTGCTGCGTTGCGCGGTGCTCGCAATCCTCATGTACCGAAGTACATTCCGGTCGCTGCGCTCCGTGCGTCTTGCACTTCATCCAGAAAATCTGAATTTCTGGGAGTGCGCATAAGCGTTATTGGGTAACCTGCTCGTAGGCCCATGTCAGCCAGGGCATGAGGGCCTGCAGATCGGCTGTCTCGACGGTTGCGCCGCACCAGATGCGCAGGCCGGCCGGTGCGTCCTTGTAGGCGCCTATGTCGTAGGCCACGCCTTCGGTGTCCAGCAGCTTGACCATTTTTTTGACCTGCTCTTCGGTGGCGGTCAGGGTCAGGCAGACGCTGGTGTTGGACCGCGTCACCTTTTCTTTGGCCAGGAAGGAAATCCAGTCGTTGGCAGCGACGAAAGTTTCAAGCACCTGCAGGTTGGCTTCGCTGCGCGCGATGGTGCCCGTGACGCCGCCCACGCTTTCAGCCCACTGCAGCGCGTCCAGGTAGTCCGCCACGCACAGCATCGACGGGGTGTTGATGGTCTCGCCCTTAAACAAGCCTTCGGTCACCTTGCCGCCGGACTTCATGCGAAAGACCTTGGGCATGGGCCATGGTGGGTTGTAGGCTTCCAGCCGCTCGACGGCGCGCGGGCTCAGGATCAGCATGCCATGGCCGCCTTCGCCGCCCAGCACTTTTTGCCATGAATAGGTGATGACGTCCAGCTTCTCCCAGGGCATCTCCATCGCAAAGACGGCTGAGGTGGCATCGCACAGGGTCAGGCCGGCGCGGTCAGACGGAATCCAGTCGCCGTTGGGTACCTTGACGCCAGAGGTGGTGCCGTTCCATACAAACACCACGTCGTTGTCAAAGTTCACTTTTTCAAAATCAGTGATGTCACCGTAGTCGGCGTTGAGCACATTGGTGTTGGGCAGCTTGAGCTGCTTGACGATGTCCGTCACCCAGCCGGCACTGAAGGACTCCCACTCCAGCACGTCCACGCCGCGGGGCCCCAGCAGTGACCACATGGCCATTTCAATCGCACCAGTGTCCGAGCCGGGCACCACGGCAACCCGGTAGCCTTCGGGCAGGCCCAGTATGCGCGCGGACTCGGAGCAGGCCAGTCCCAGGGCCTTTTTACCCAGGGCTGAACGATGCGAGCGGCCCAGTGTGTCGAGTTGCAGCTTGCTCACGTCATAGCCAGGGCGTTTGGCGCAGGGGCCTGAGGAGAAGTTCGTGTTTTTGGGTTTGACAGACGGTTGCATCAGGTTCTCTGTAGAAGGAAAAAGAAGGATGAAGGGATGCTGCAAAGGCGGGCTGCGCTGCAGGTGCAGGCGGCTGCAGGGGCCAAAATCATTGTAGCAACGGGGGTTTTGCGCTTACTGCAAAAAATCCCGGATCGCAAACAGCGTTTCTTCGGGGGCCTCGGTCATCTGGTGGTGGCCGACTGCCAGGCTGGCAAGGCGCACATCCTTGCCGATGCTGCGTGCCTTGTTGATCAGCAATTGCGCAGCTTTGGCCTGCGTCATCTGGTCTTCGGTACCCAGGATGAACAGCACCGGGCAGGTGATGCTGGCAATGGCTGCCTCTCCATTTGAATAGTTGTCGCAGGCCTTGAAGCCGCGGTGAAAGACGTTCACTTGGGTGTTGCTGGCCAGCACGCGCCGGCCCAGCGCCATGCTGGCGCCATAGACCCAGGTGCCCGGGCCCAGCGCCGAGGGCGGGGCGCTCAGCGTGCTGCGCGAAAATACATTGATCATCTTCAGCGCTTGCATGGGCTGGTTGAGTGATGCATCCAGCAAGGCCTGCGACACCTTCATCGGGAAGGCCGTGCCAATCATCACCAGGTGCGTGATGCGGCCTGCCAGCCGCGACGCAACCTCAAGCGCAATCAGCGATCCCCAGCTGTGGCCGACCAGCGCAGCGCGGCCAATACCCGCGGCGTCCAGCAGCGCCGCAATGAAACTTGCAGCCTCTTCCACGCTGGACGGCGCATCACCCATGCTTTTGCAGTGGCCCGGCAAATCGACGGCCAGTACATTCCAGCCGTGGTTGGCCATGTAGCGGCTTTGCAAAATCCAGACGCTGTGGTCGTTGAGTACGCCGTGGATAAAAACCACGGTGGGTTTGGCTGCGTCGAGCGGTTTGCCGCCGGTGTAGCAATAGGTTTGGTGGCCGTTGACTTGCAGATACATGATCAGGCTCCGGCTTTCTCGGCCGCCTTGAGCGCACGCTTCAAGTCATCAATCAGGTCGTCCGGGTCTTCCAGCCCGATCGACAGGCGGATGGTGCCTTGTGTGATGCCCGCACCGGACAGTGCTTCGTCGGTCATGCGAAAGTGCGTTGTGCTGGCTGGATGGATCACCAGGCTGCGGCAATCGCCCACATTGGCCAGGTGGCTGAAGACCTTGAGGGTTTCGACAAAGGCCTTGCCCTGCTCGCGGCTGCCCTTGAGGTCAAAACTGAAAACCGAACCCGCGCCGCGCGGCAGCAGTTGTTTGGCCAGCGCATGGCTGGGGTGCGATTCCAGCATCGGGTGGCCCACGCGTGAGACAAAGGCGTGACCGGCCAGGAACTGCACTATTTTTTCAGTGTTGCCCATGTGCCGCGCCATGCGCAGCGGCAGGGTTTCAATGCCCTGCAAAATCAGCCAGGCGGTGTGCGGGCTCATGCAGGCACCGAAGTCGCGCAGGCCTTCACGCCGTGCGCGCAGCAAAAAGGCGCCTACCGTGCTTTCTTCGGTAAACACCATGTTGTGAAAGCCGTCGTAGGCCTGGCTCAGCTCGGCAAACTTGCCAGACTTTTCCCAATCGAAGGAGCCGCCATCCACCACGATGCCGCCTATCACCGTGCCGTGCCCGCTCAGAAACTTGGTGGCCGAGTGGTAGACCAGGTCGGCACCATGATCGAAAGGCTTGATGAGCCAGGGAGAGGTCAGCGTGGAGTCCACCAGAAGCGGCACACCGGCCTCATGGGCAATGCCTGATACCGCCGGAATGTCCAGCACGTCAAGGCCGGGGTTGCCAACGGTTTCGCCGAAAAAGAGTTTGGTGTTGGGCCTGACGGCGGCGCGCCAGCCCTTGAGGTCGTCGGGTTTGACAAAGGTGGTGTCGATGCCGAAGCGCCGCATGGTGTAGTGCAGCAGGTTTTGCGAGCCGCCATACAGCGCTGTGCTGGCCACTATGTGCGAGCCGGCGCCCATCAGGGTGGCAACGCTCAGGTGCAGCGCCGCCTGTCCGCTGGCGGTGGTGATGGCGCCTATGCCGCCTTCCAGCGCCGACACGCGCTGCTCCAGCACGGCATTGGTCGGGTTGCTGATGCGCGAGTACACATGCCCGGCGCGCTCAAGGTTGAACAACGAAGCCGCATGGTCGCTTGACTCGAAGACAAAAGATGTTGTCAGATGTATCGGCACGGCGCGTGCGCCAGTGGTCGGATCGGGGGCTGCGCCAGCGTGCAATGCCAGCGTGTCAAAGCCGGGGTCTGAGTAACCGGGCATGGTTTGTCTCCAGTGAAAAAAGCAAAAACGCCGGCGGTTTGCCCGCCTGTCGCCTTATTGTGGGCTATATTGACAAAATAAATTCCCTCGCGGCGCTTGCGGTGGGAAAATGCGGAGACAGACAACAGAGGAGATAGCCATGAAGGTTCTTGACATCCTGCGCGTTAAAGGCAACACGCTTTACACCGTTCAGCCCGATGAGCCGCTGTCCAAGGCGACCCAGATCATGGCTGAAAAAGACATCGGCTCGCTGGTGGTCATGGAGCACGGCGACCTGGTCGGCATGCTGACTTTTCGCGAGGTGCTGAATTGCATTGTCAAAAACGGTGGCGAGATCGGCAAGACGCTGGTGCGCAAGGCTATGGATGACCATCCCCTGACCTGCACGTCAGAAACCGAGCTTGATGAAGTCAGGCGCATGATGCTGGACCGCCACGCCCGTTACATGCCGGTGATGAACCAGAAAATGCTGATGGGCGTGATCAGCTTTTACGACGTCGCAAAAACCGTGGTGGACAGCCAGAATTTCGAAAACAAGATGCTCAAGGCTTACATTCGCGATTGGCCAGTTGAAGCCGAGGAAGAAGAAAGCAAAGGCGGCTGAACAGAGCCTGACATTGGCACCGCTTTTGAGCGGCCGCCATCGCAGCGATGACTTTGAAAGCAGGGGCCGTGGAGCCGGCTTCGCCGGGTCACAGGCGCAGCGGCCCCCTCAGGGCTGTTGCCTGCGGCTCAAAACCTGCCTGTGCAGGTTTGGACAGGCAACAGAGGCGAAGCCTCTGGCGAGCGGCGTCCTACAAGGTGCAGGGAGCTACACGAATTGAGCGAACGTGGGGGCTCATTCACTGCTGTGAATCACATCCCGTACGCGCGGGTAAATCTGCTGGTTCCACTTGCGGCCGCTGAACACACCGTAGTGCCCAACGCCGGCCTGCAGGTGGTGTGATTTCATGTACGGCCGGATGCTGCTACACAGGTCCTGCGCGGCAACCGTCTGGCCCACCGCGCA
>JANYFF010000510.1 GCA_025362825.1 Polaromonas sp.
CGTGATGGCCTGGCCGCCGCCCTTGTAGGGCACATGAGAAAGGTCGATGCCTGCCTTGAGCTTGATCATCTCCATGCCCAGGTGTTGCGCGGTGCCCTGGCCGGAAGACGCATAGGGCTCGCCCGGCTTGGCCTTGGCGTATTCAATAAGTTCCTTGATCGTGTTGGGTGCGAAGCTGGGGTGGGCCACCACGATATGCGCGCCGGCCGCCAACATCGTCACGGGCGTGAAATCCTTGATCGGATCTGTGCCCATCTTCGCCATGAGCGCCGGCGCGATTGTATTGCTATCCAGGAAAATGCCGAGCGTGTAGCCGTTTGGCGCAGAACGGCCGACGAAGTCGGTGCCGATCATGCCGGCTCCACCCGGCTTGTTTTCGACGTTGAACGGCGTGCCCAAGCGGGCGGTGAGCTTCTGCGCGTACAGGCGTGCCACCACGTCTGTCACGCCGCCCGGCTGATACGGAACGACGATGGTGACGGGTCGGTTGGGGTACAGCTGCTGCGCTCTGGCCGGGATCAGGCTTGTGAAGGCAATTGCAGTACCGGTAATGATGGCGGCGATGAACTTCATGGTTTGTCTCCTGTTTAGGTCTGTCTGTCTTGCTTGCTTACTTGCTCGGACCTCCGCTGGCTGTGGCTGAGTTAAATCTCTTGTCGGTTGGCGTCTCGCCCGGGTAGCCCAGGCGCAGTGCTGCCTCGCGTCCGCCAAAGCGTTCAATAAGTGCGTTCTGGTTGTCCTTGGCTTCACGGTCCACAACTTCAGGGTTGAGCAGGAAACGCAAGGCGGCTTCGAATTCCGCCAGTGTCCCCTGATGGGCCGGTTCCGAAGCCAGATCGCACGCCTCTTCCGGATCGGCCTGCAGGTCAAACAGCTCCGGCGCATAGCCGACGTAATAGTGGTACTTGAAGCGGCCACGCGTGAGCATGAAGCCCGCGCTCGGCGCGCCCACGGCGTGGTACTCGCTGAAGCCGATCCGGCTCGCGTCGTCCGGCTCGCGCGCTATGTCAAAGAGTGAGCGGCCGGGCAGACCCTGCTCCGACTGCGTCAGCGGGACGCTCAAGGCATCGAGGAATGTCTGGTAGAGATCGATCAACCCGACATTGGTCTTGCAGACGCCTTGAGGCACATCGGGGCCCGCGATGATCATCGGAATGCCCGTCGACTCCCGGTACAGCACGTCCTTGTTCCACAGGCCCCGCGTACCCAGGTTGTCGCCATGGTCGCTGCTGTAGACGACGCGCGTGCTCTGCGCCAGGCCGGTGCGCTCCAGGACGTCAAGCACCTTGCCGACCTGATGGTCGAGATAGCTGATCAGGCCGAAGTAGCAGGCAATGGCCAGCCGCCTGCGCTCGTCGGAGCCCAGCGTCGCGTCGTGGTCCCAGAAGCTGGTCATGCGTTCCACCCAAGGGTGTCGAACGTAGCCGTCACGCGGCAGCAGTTTGGGCAGGCGTACATCCTCGCGCAGGTAAGGATCGAGAAATTCCTGCGGCACCACCAGTGGCATATGGGGCGCCACAAAACCGGCGAACAGCATCCAGGGTTTGTCTTCCGGCGTGCGCGCACGCGCTTCTAGCCACTCGGCGGTTAGCTCCCCGATGCGCATATCGTAGCGGTTGTAGTTGGAGGTGCCGGGTCCAATCTTCTCGTAGAGGGCGGACGGTCCCGCAATCTCCGGCATCGGGTCTCGTACGGAGCCCCACAACTGGCCGATGCCGTTGAGGATGTGCATGGGCTCATGCTGCCGGTCGAAGCCAGTCGGGGATTTTTCGTCCTGGTAGTGCAGCTTGCCGATCGCCTCGACACGGTGGCCAGCCTGCTGCATGCGGTGGCCCCATCCAGGCACGCGGCCCTCGTAGGCAATAGCGTTGTCCCAGTAGCCGATGTCGTGGACATAGCGGCCCGTGGCAAGGCTCGCGCGCGCCGGCACGCAGACAGGGCACGGCGTCCAGGCGTTGGGGAATCGTGTGCCGCGCGCCGCCAGCTTGTCCAGGTTGGGCGTCTTGACGAAGGGATGGCCTGAGCTGCCCATGTAGCGAGGGTCATGCTCATCGGAAAAGATAAAAAGGACGTTGCTCGGCTTCATTCGAAGTTCTCCTTGGGGTGTGACGCGAGGCCGCGCGCGTGGGTCAGGTCAAATGCGGCGCCGCTGTCCAACAGCGCCTTGATTTCGTATTCGCTCATGTGCCCGACGGTGCGCAGGACTTCGACCGTGTCTGCACCCACCTCGCCACCCGCATGCCTCACCTCGCCCGGTGTGCCCGACAGGCGCGGCGCCGGCGCCGGCATGGCTATGCTGCCCAGCACCGGGTCCGGCGCGTGCGTGATCGTGCCGCGCGCGGCGAAATGCGGATCACGAAAGATATCGGCCATAGTGAAAACGCGCGATGCAGGAACATCGCGCGCATGCAGCAGCGGCTCCAGTTCGTCCAGCACGAAGCCGCTGGTCCATTCGCCGATGATTCCGTCCAGCGCGTCCTGGTGGTGCACGCGGTCTATCGCCCCGACAAAGCGCGGGTCGACTGAGAGCTCGGGTTGCTCCATGACCGCA
>JANYFF010000522.1 GCA_025362825.1 Polaromonas sp.
GCCGGTCCAGTTTGGCTTGCCAGTAGGCGTGGCAGTGATGATGTACTGCCAGTTCGGAAACCTCGGCGGCGCGGTGGCGATATTGCTGTCGTTATCCAGCGCGGCCTTGAAATCATCTGGCACGTCGTAGACAATTTTCTGACCGAATGTATTGAGGGTCAGGTCCAGGTCGACTTTCAGGCTGGCTACAGGGCCCAAGTCAAGGCCTGTGGCGAGTTGCAGACGCAATGCCACGCCCGCTACGCCACCGCGCACGCCTACTACCAGAAGACCAGTTGCATGGCTACTCAACGAGAATGCGCCTGAGCCTATGGTGGCAGTGACATCAGCAAACACGGTTAGGCCATTGCTGGCATTCAGCTCAAAGTCCAGCACACCGTCCATCTTCACAAGGCCCAGCAGGTCTAGCTTGGCCTGCCCGTGAACGCGAACCAACTGATTCTTGTAATCCAGAACTATGGGGTGCGACGGGTTTCCGGTCGGAATGGCATAACCTGGATTTGTGATGTCGTTGGTCGTGATGCTGTCGGTGTTGACAGCCAGCGACAGGTCCTTCCAGTTGCTCTTGGAAAAATCAATCGTCGTCAACGCGAACTTGACGTCGGTACTGTTGTACGTCACGGCGCCCGAAGCTGCGTCGGTTGTGTAGTTGGCGGCACTGATAACGACACGCGCGCCAGTGTTGAGATCCAGCCTCAGGCCTTTGGCTTGCAAGGTTACATCTGGCACACCGACTAGGCTGACACTCTGAATATCCGCTTGGGCGGCGATATAAACGCCTACCGTCAGTCCGCCTGCGCCAAACGAGAGCTCACGCGCTATAACCAGACCCACGTTCAGGTTTTGTATCGCCAGACCGACGGCACTACTGTTTGGCGTATCGCCGGAATCAATTCGTCCGTTGTTGTTGGTATCTTTCCAATAGGTGCCAACGCCGATAAAGCCATAAGCATCAGCAATGCCAATAGCCAACGTCGCGACCTGGGTAACTTCACCGTTGGACAGGGTAACGGTCTCTGACCCTCTCTTGGTGAAAGCCATGGACGCAGACAGCTGCACGAAGCCCGCCAAATTTATCTGCGCATAGCCGACTTTAGCCTGGATGATTTCTTCATTGAAGTCGAGCAGCACGGAATTGCTGCCGCCAGCAGGAACCAAAAATCCGCCGGTCTTTGTAAAGCTGGACTGGTAGTTGATGGATGGGGGGCCTATCAACTGCACCACAGCATTGGGTATCGGACCACCAGGCACCACAAACGTGTTGATATTGACTTCAATATCATGCGCCTCTACGTCCAGCAAGCTCTTGCCTATGCCGGTCAGGAAGGCGTCGCCGACCTTGGCCTTGGCAGAGATGAACTTCGGCGCGTCCGGCAAGCCGGGTATAGCTTTGAACACGGTTGGTGTCATGATGGCCAAGCCAAAATCAACATGGTCAATCACCAGGCCAACTGCGCCGGTATTGATGCTGTCTAGATAACCGTCCGGGGGCCCGCTCACTCCGTCAGGACCATGCAAATCCTGACCATAGCGGTAAGGGCCACCGACGCCGGCGAAGCCTGTAAGTTTGGCGCCGCCCAACGTCATCGCTTCGACCTGAACCTTGTATTCGGGACCCGTACCCCCCAGTGCGCCGAGCACACCAGAAAGGCCACCCGGATTGACGTTAACCGTGCTGCGTTCGCCCTTGCGGAAAGCCAGAGAGCCACGCAAGCTGAGAAACTCGGACACCTGAATATTGGCCATGCCAATGTCCAGTCCAACAATGTCCTCGCCGCTGAACTTCAGGTAAACCGGCTTGGCCGGGTCACCAGTTTGCACGGCATAACCAACAGGCTTGTTCTTGGTCGCATCGGCCTGCCCGGTAACAGCCGGGAAGGTAGAGGAAAAATCAGCGCGCGAGCGCATGACACCGCCAAACAACTCGCCGCCGCTGTTTAAGTCAAGCGTGATGTTTTCTGCGGTGAGCTTGAGCACATCGCCGAAGCCATAGGTGCTAATTGAATTGGCATGCGCCGTTAAAGAGATAAAGTCCTTCGCCTTGAAAAAGTCTGGCAGCTGTGCTTTGAAAATACCGATGCCGATATCCAGCTTGTCCAGTCCAAAGCCAACCAGGCCGGACTGGTCTAGCAGAGGCTTGGAATAGTCTGGTGTGCCAACGCCAACAAAGGCGGAGATGTCCGACCCCCCCAGGGTAAGCCCCTTGAAGTCAACTCCGGTCACTCGTGAAAAGTCTGCCGATATGCCGCCCAGCGCCTTAATGCCGCTAATGATGGTGTTAGCAGTGTCGCCCAGCAAGGGCGTGAGGGATGCGAGATCAGCCGGCAAGCCGGTGTACATGGTGCCAGTAAAGGTCTTACCCAAATTGAGTTCGAAATTGCCATGCAGGTGGACAAAATCGGCCAAATTCAAGTTGACATTGGGCAGGGAAATTTTGCCCAGGATTATGGGCTTGAAGTTCAAGTCCAGTCCAATTGATAAGTCGATATTGCTGATAAAGTTAAAAGCATCCTTGAGGAAGCCCAGTCCAGAGACGTCCGGAATGATGTTCTTCAAGCCCGACAGGCTGATGGTCGGCAGAAAGCCAGTTGGCAGGTCAAACGAGGGCAGCTTCAGGCCGAAGTCTGGTAGCGTGATATCCGGGAACACCAGTTCAGGGAACTGCAGCTTGAGGTCCGGCAGATTCAGTATCAAATTGCTAAAGGCTGACAGGTCAATCTTGGGTGCGGACCAGTCCAGGCTTGGCAGGGTAAAGATGCTCAGGTCAGGCAGCTTGGGCAGATCAGGCAAGTGGAACTGCGGGAAGTCCAGGCGCAACTTTGGCCAAGCCCCGATGAGAGATTTGAGATCCGGCAGGCTAATGCTGCCAAGGTCAAACACTGGAAGGCCATGCAGGAAGCCCAATCCAAAGCTCAAGTCCGGAAAAGCAGGCAAACTTGGGAAGGTTACGTGCGGGAACTGCAGCTTGAGATCGGGCCAATGCGCATACAGTGCTCGCAGGCTGCCAATATCAAACGTCGGTATGCCCAGGTTGAGTAAACTAAAGTCTGGCAGCGCCGGGAAAGCAACGCTTGGAAATTGCAGCTTGAGGTCTGGCCAACCGGCAATCAACTTGCCTATCGCAGGCAGGGACAGCTTGGGTAGGCTCAGGTCGAGGTTAGGCAGGTTGAGGTAAACCGCCCAATTGAAATTGGGAAGCGTTGGCAGCTTGAGGTCCGGGAAGGCAAACAGATCTGGCAGGCCAAACCAGCTTAACCTTGGGAAGTCCGGGAGTGTTGGGAATGCAACGCTTGGGAACTGCAGCTTCAGACTTGGCAGATCGATGGACAACTTGAACCACGCCGAGAGGTTCAGGCGCGGCAGGCTGATATCCAAATCGGGCATGCCCAGCAGGACTTTCCAATCCACGTTCGGCAGGCTCGGCAACTTGAAATCGGGAAAATCAAACTTCAGATCGGTCAGGAAGCTTGGAAGCTCAAACTTCATCAGAGCCATTGAAGGAAGCTTGAAGTTCAGGAAATCGAGATTCGGCAGCGCCAAGTTTGGCAGGCCTATTTTGCCCAGATTAATCTTAGGCAGATCAAACTGGAAGTCGAAGTCATGCTTAATATGGAACAGGTCAAAAATACCCAGATCGGCACTGACCTTGATACCCACCAGATTGGATGAGTAATCCAGCGACATGGTTTTGCCACTGGTGCCCACGGCAATCGTCAGCTTCTTGCCAGCCAGTTCGGTGTAGTCGGCGTACAGACTAGGGATCGGGTAGCCGTTGACGATAGCGCCGTTCAGCTTAATCTCGATGTTGGTACCGTCAAGGGTTAGATACGGGTCGGTACCTACCAGGCCGGCCTTATCGGCCTTCGCATACAGGCTGTAGAAGTTCACGCCATTGACCGCAAAACCCGAGGCCTTTGAGGGCGTTAGCATGGACAAAATAAAGTCCATGTTGTCGATCGCAAAACCAACTGCACCGTCCTTGGCGCCGCTGGTCACCAAGTTTCCATTGGCGTCCCGGCTGACAGTCTTGTAGGGGCCATTAAAGCCGGCAAAGGCCTGCACGTTGACCCCAGCGACCACCAGCGCGTCGGCCGGGGCAACCACCTCTATGCCAGCCAGATTAAAACCGATACGGTCCAATTGGCGTTTTTGGAAGGCAAAGCCACCCTGCAGGCTGACCACGCCCGCCACGTTCAAGGTGCCCAGGCCAACCGACGCTTCAATCAACTCGCCGCTAAAGTCCAGCAGCACGGGATTGGCACCACCTGTCTCTACCGAACGGCCCGTTACCGTACCGCCATTGGTGAAGTCAGCCACCATACCGGCATTGCTGCCCTGGTTAAGGGCCACGCTGACATCAGACAGACTGAACTGTATGAAGTCGCCAAAGCCGACCATGCCTATACCGTTTGCATGGGCCTTGAGCGCCGTGAACTTGGTGCCTTCGGCTATCAGAGGATGGGTTAGGTCTCTTTCGGTCGTGAGTATGCTCAGGCCGAAATCAAGATCGTCGATGCTCAAGCCTATGGCATTGGAGCCTAAATCGGCGGTGGTGATTTTGCCATCGCCATTGGTGTCGCTGGTTGGGCCATTTAGGCCGACGAAGGCATGCACATTTTCTGCGCCTATATCTATGCTCTGTACCTTGACGCCGCTGGTAGTTTTCAGGCCCTCCTTGACGGTGATGGTGGTTTCACCGCCCTTCTTGAAGGCAAAGTCACCGGAGATAAACACAAACTCGGAAATCACCAAAAGGGCGTTGCTTACCTTGGCTTGGACTAGAGTCTCGCTAAAGTCCAAATTAATAAAACCCAGCCCGGTTGGCACAGCCAGACCGGTGTTGCCAAAGCTGGCCTTGAAATCAACGCTGGCGTGTTTGCCAGCCGCACCGGCCCACGCTGAACCCCAGTTCAAATTGACCGCTATGCTATTGCCGGAAAGGTTGAAAATGCCGTCGCCGCCAGCCACCACAAACTCGCCTGCTGTCGCCTTAAGCGCGGTGAATTTTGGCAGTTGCACGTCTTTGGCGGTTGGCGTGAGTATGGCCAAAGCCATGTCGACATTTTTAAGCGCCAAACCAAACAAGCCTGGCTGATCTTTTATAGGCTTGGCCGAGCCAAAGTCTGGGATGCCGTACCCCACAAACACATTTACGCCCTGCATGCCTATCGTCATCACATCCACTTGCAGGTTGGAGACGGTTTTCCAGTCGGCAGACACGTTGGCGCCGACTGCCGGCGAGGCTAGGGCGGCCATTGTTGCGGCCAAACCCACATCGGCCAGTGACAGGCCGGTGTCTATGGTGACTTGCTTCTTTTCGCCTTTTTGAAGACTGAACGCACCTTGCACAAACACAAATTGGTCTATCTGCAGGGTCGCCTTGGCAATTTGCACGCCATAGGCGCCGGTGGTATAAGCCAGTGCAACCGGCGCATTGCCGGTATTGATGGACAGGCCGTCTGCACCATAAGTGCTGACAAAGTTTACATAGGGCTTGACGGTGCTACCGGCCCACGTGCCGCTCTGGTTGGCAGAAATGGTCACACCTTGGGCGCTAAGCGTCAGGAAATCCAGCCCGACAAAGGCCGCAAGGTCCGCCGTGGCATTGAGTGCCCACATTTTCGGCACATTGATGGTTTTATCGGCAGCGGTGTAAATCACCATGCCTAGGTTGAGATTGTCAACAACCACGCCAACTGCGGAGCTGTCCATGCTGTCGCTGTAGCCATCATTGTTGGTATCAATAAAGTATGGGCCGGCCCCTGCAAACAATTTGACGTTTGAAAACCCAATCGTGATGCTGTCCATCGCCAAATGGTCGATGTGAGAGTACTGACCTGGCTGGACCAGACCTTTAGTTACTAGGCTGCTTAGGGCTGTAGCACCCGCCAAGCTGGTATCACTAAAGCCGGTGACGATGTCGACTGAAACGCCAGCTGTCTTCTCGATAGCAAAGCCGCCTTCCAGATATATAAAGTCGTCAACCTTGACCAGCGCATGACCCACCGATACGCCGAACATCGAACGGTTGTAGTCCAGCGCTATGGCAGCGCCTCCCGTAGCCACCGACAAGCCGTTGGCGCCAAAGCTGCTCTTGAAGTCCACATACGGGGACAGCTCTGTTCCATGCCATTTGGAGCCTTTGTTCAGCTCCACTGTCAAATCAGCAACCTTGACCTGCAAAAAGCCTAGATCCAGATCCAAAGGCTTGGCCCACAAAGCCTTGACCGCAAACAGACGCGGAATGACTTTACCGGTCGAATCGACGGCGCTAGTAGCCTTCATGGTGGTGAAGGCCATATCTATCTTGTCCAGAGTGAACAGCGGATCACTGGTGCTACCAACCGTGATCTTCACGTTACTCGCACCAATACTCAATATGTCCACCGGGACAGCGGTGAGCAGCGCGTTATCTGTGGACAAATAGCCCTTGGTCTTCAGCGCCGCGAGGTCAGTCGACAAGCCAGAAGCAGTGCCGGTTAGATTGGCGGGCAGTCCGGTGACGATATCGACCTTTTGACCGGAGATTTTTTCCAGCGCAAAGCTGCCTTCAACCTGAAAGAAGTCGCCAACGTTGAGCAATGCGTGGCCAATAGACACACCGACAAAAGAGCGGTCGTATTTGAGGAATACCGAGGCGCCAGAGGTCGGCACTTCATAGCCGCCGGCACCAAAGCTGCTTTTAAAATCAATGAACGGAGCGGAAAGGGTAGGCGCGCCCTTCCATTTTCCACCCTGGTTAGCTTGCACTTGCAAGTCATCGACCTTGAACTTGAAGTAGTCCATATCGACGTTGAGTGGTTGCTTCCAGTCCAACTGAAGGGCGAAAAACTTAGGTATCGCTGAGTCCGGATCGGACAACAGAGTAGAGCTCATCATGACCAGCGCCAGGTCAATGTGGTCCAATGTGATGCCCGTACGGTCCGCGTTAAGTAGCTCGCCAGCGTCCATCAAGCCGTTGCCATTGGCGTCTATAAAGTAAGGCCCCAAACCGGCAAAGACAGCGACATCGCTAAAGCTCAGCGTCAAGGTCTTGACCTGCAGTCCGGTGATCGTGCTGTGGTCGGCCGAAATGCCTCTGACCTTGTTCAGGCTGGCGTTCAGCGCGCCAGGTACGCCAGTGGCAGGCAAGCCGGTGACTACGTTGACGCCAACGCTGTCCGCCAGTTCCATGTAGAAGCCGCCCGCCACATAGATGTAGTCGGATATTGCCAAGGTAGCCTTCCCAACCTTGAGGCGGGTCAGCGAGCCCATGGAGCCCTGCATGTTCAACCCGATTGCAGTTGCAGGGTCGCCACTGGTTGCGACTGATAGTGATGTCGCGCCGACTGCGTAATCGACCACAACCGTTTGAGCTGGCACGGCAGGCGTAACCACCGTTTTGCCATGCATCAGAGAACTAACCGAAACCGTCGAGGTCGCGGCCGAGGCTGCCACCACCACATCAGGCACATCAACACCTGCCAGCGTGCCGCCAAAATTCAGGCGCAGCTCCTTACCAGTCCAACTGCTGACGTTGACATTGGCGCCAGCTATGGCGCCAAAGGCTGTACTGACTGCCTCCTGGACTTGTGCCTTGGTGGACTGCAAGTTCAGGCTCGAAGCCGTATAAGTCTTCCCCCCATAAGTCAGAGCCAACGTGAAGTCGGCTTGCTTGGCAGCCGTGGTCAGCGTTATAACTTGCTCTTCGCCAACCTTGATGCTGCCATCCAACACGCGTATCGGGCTGACTTTGCCCAGCGCCAAATTGCCGAAGTGAGCCGTAATATCGCCTACATTGCTGGCGGCCAAGCTGCCAGTAAAGCTCAGCGTGTAGCTGGCCTGTGCACCCTTGCTGTTGGCCGGGTCATAGCTCACAAGCACATTGCCGGCACCAATCTTGGACATAGCCTGCAACGCGGTCTGGATGTTGGCCGCCATCGTCACAGTATTTGAGGCATAGGCAATGGGGGCAGAAATCTGGCCTTCAAGCTCAATTGTGAAGAAGCCCGCAGACATCTCCGGCGTAACCTTCAGACTCGCTAGGCTGAGCTGCGCGACATTAACGCCCAGCAAGCTGCCGCCAAAAGTGACCTGGTACAGGCCTAGCCCCTGGCTGCTGACTACCACGGAGGCGCCGCTCAGTCCGGCAAGTGCAGCATTCAACGCCGCCTGCACGGCTGAGGCGCTGGCACCAAGTGCTATGGCCGCGCTGATGTAGGTCCGACCACCGTGGTCCAGCGACAGCGTAAAGGTGCCGCTCTCACCGCCGTTGTCCACATGGATGGATTGCACTTCGGCCACTGCAGCGGCACCGCTCTGGTCGAGCTGATAGCCGAACTGACCGCTATAGCGGAAAGTTTTATCTGCCACATCGGTGAAGTCGAGTGCTCCCACAAAGCTGACCTTGTAGCGTTCGCCAGCAGTGAAGGCCGCGTCATACTTGACGTTTACATTGGCCGTGCTGGTACCCAGCATGGCGGCATAAGCATCGCGAAGATTTGTTTCATTCTGAGCAGTGTTGCCCACCACGAACTGACCGGATCCTGTCACTCCCAGGCTGAACGTTGAAGCTGCGCTGGGGGTAATGGCCACCAGAGCTATGTCAACACCGACCAAGCTGCCACCAAAACTAAGACTGAAGTCATCATTAGCCTGCCAGTTGCTAATCAGCACTTGGGCACCGGAAATCGCTCCAACGGCCGCTGAAACGAAGGCCTGCAGTTCGGCTTGGCCCATACTTGCGGTGATTCTTGCAGTGGTATAGACCTTGCCGCCGTAGTTAAACCCCAGGGTGTAGCCAACCGACAAAGCATGCGTTCCAATAGACAAGCCTTGGACCTGCGCAATGGCTCCAACCCCGTCAGTAACGCTAGCAGTGGTCGCCTTGACACCGCTCAAATTACTGTCGCTACTGGTCAGGGTGGCAAGGTTGACGCCGGTCAGTGCGCCCTTGAAGCGAATCTCAAAGCTCGTGGCCTTGCCGACGGAGTGCGAGCTGTCTACGCTAACCTGCACATTACCTGCGCCGACGCTGCTCAACGATGCCAGGCTGCTTTGGATGCGTTTGGCCAGAGCCGCTGCGTCGTCGCCGTAGGTTATGTTTTTGGTGGTTAGGCCATTTAGGCTTAGGGTAAAAGTGCCCGACGGCAGCGCATTGGCGGCGGTTGCCGTCACGCTCATTTCTGCCAAAGAGCGATTCTTCAGGCTACCGCCGAAGGTAACCAAGTAATCCCCATTGCCAGCTTGCATCACGGACACGGATCCCGAAACCATGCTCAGCGCGGCATTCAACGCAGCCTGCACCTGCGCAGCAGTGGCACCAAAAATCAAGCTGGTGGTGGTGAAGGTCTTGCTGCCGTCAGTCAACGCTAAAGTGAACTGCCCCTGACCGCTGTACTGCAAAGACACGCGCTGCACTTCGCTGGCGCCGCTGCTGCCCTGCTGCTTGGCATTATTGATAACAATCTGGTTGCTCAGCAAGTTGCTAACGCTGATATCCCCTATGTCCAGATTAGCCAGTTGGCCGCTAAAGTAAATGTTGTAGCTGTGCCCGACACCACCGTTCTTGGCAAAGCTCTGGTCAAAACTGACGGTGATGTTCTTGGGGCTGGTATTGAGGAGCTTGGCAATGGCCTGCTTGATATAGCGCTGATTATTTTCAATGTCGTTGTTCACAAAGTTTGTGACAACAGTCTTGCCGCCCATTGACAGCTCATAAAAGCCCTTAGTCGTATACGGCGTGAGGAAATTAATCGACTTGATTTCGCTGCCACTGAAGCTGACCGCAGCCGACTCCTGGCTCACGCCGGCTTGCACCGCAGCAGGAGCCGCGCCAACCACATCCAGCGTCAAACGCTGTACTTCATCAATACCGGCTTTTGCTTGGGTGTCGACGGAAACGCTACCGTCAGCGCTAAGGAATACGCTAAAGTTTCCCGGCACGGTTGGCTGGGTAAAGGTAATCGTGTTTGATTCGGTCTTGCCGGGCACACCTTGGGTCACTGTGCCAATGTCTATAGTTACGGGCAACGGATCGGCGCTCAGCGTCTGTATAAGCAACCGCTTAATTTCATTCGCACCGGCCTTCGCAGCTGTGCTTTGGGTGACGGTCGTGGTAACGGTTGCGGCCGCGGCGGCAACGCTAATGCCCGTCACATCTACGCCAGCCAGTTGGGCGACGAACTCAATCACATATCCGTCATAACGGTTACCGGTGACCAATACATTGCCAATGCCAACTCCGGCGAGGGATTCGATGGCGGCTGTTAATGCGCTGATGATTTGCTCGTTGGTTTGTTTGCCCGTCAGGTTGATGGCCGCACTGCCAGCGGCATGGCTACCGTTAGCGCTGATTTGAAACGTCAGCGTGCCGACCATATCGACCGGTACATCGAGCTGCAAACGGGTG